>JBAXUS010000079.1:0-26268 GCA_037129555.1 Planctomycetota bacterium | reverse complement strand
AAGCTGCTGATTTCCTGCAAGCTTGCTACGCTTTATAGGCTTGATTGGGCTGCGGCTCAGTTCGACAAGATCAGCAAGTTCGCTTCCCAGAATAAGGACCAAAAGGAAATCGAAAAATACGAAGTGATTCACGGGAAGCTGCACGAATTGGTGCGCCTCTTTCAGACGAGCTATCCCGAAATACGACAAATTGTGCAAAAAAAGGAAAGCGGCCAACCGGCGTCAGGATCGCCTCAAAAGAAGCCGCGCAGCCCGGTGAAAAGGAATGAACTACAACCCTACGAGGAAGTTTTCAAATAACCAGGCATCGCAACCAGTTCGCTGAGCGTCTTCCGGTGCCCCCCCGCTTGCGCGCTCCCCGATGCTTCCCGAGAGCGGCGTGCCGCGCGGCCGTAATTAAAAACTCTCACCCTAATTCGTCTCATAGGGGCGGGTAAAACATCGGGTAAAACAAATCGCCTAAAAACAAAAAACCGGACTTTGCAGTCCGGTTCGTGTCCGACACCTGATTTCCCCTATGAAAACGGGGTGTTTTTTGAGAGAGCGGGTAGCGGGAATCGAACCCGCGTAAATAGCTTGGAAGGCTATCGCACTACCATTGTGCTATACCCGCGTTGTGAATACTCATTTATCAACAGCGCACGAGAATGTCAAGCCGAAACCGGGAATCACGCAAAAAATGTGGCGCCTTCCGTCTGGCTTTTGTCCGAAAAATCGCTAGACTGTTTCACTCGTGTTGACTGAACCAACGCATCTACGCCATGGATGGGGCATCGCGTTTCCATAGGCATGTGTTGCGACTGACGGTCGAAGGTGACGTGGGGGAATGATGAATCGAATTGCACTGTTCGTACTGCTCATCGCTGGCATGTCTCTGCCGGCGTTCGCTCAAAATGTCGTGCCCGGCGGCGGCGGTGCCACTGTCGGAGGCGGACAGAGCGGCACGATTTTCGATGAACTGAATAAGGATTACGACAAGAACAAATTCAAGCTCAACGGTCGGGACAAAGAAGGTGTCAAACGAACACTGGAAGGAACAAATCCTGCTGACGGCCCGAAAGGCAACGTCCCAAAGCACCGCGCTGCCATCTGTGCCATTTGCCAGGAAATGATGTACCGCCACAGCGAAGACGGTTTCCGCTGCATCCCAAAAGACAAAGACGGCGCCCCGATTTCAGTCGCTGAAATTCAATGGAAGAAGCTGCATTGCCCGATCTGCCAATCGCAATTTCTCGGCGCGTTGCCCGGCAATGTGAACAACAAAAATGGCGTGGATCGCGACATGTGCAACCACAGCGTCGGCAAAGCCTGCGTTCACAGCAACGTCTGGACCTGCCCCGATTGCGGCTACGCGGCGCTGGTCGATTCCTTCGGCTCGTCGTGGGATGGCAAACCAGTCGACGCCGACACCGCTGCCTTTGTCCGCCAATCCGTCTCGCCACTCATGTTCATCCGCATGTGCAAGCTCGCCGGCATCAAGGAAGATTTTATTGAGAAAGGTGACAAGCTGAATCTCAAACACTTCGGGGCGTACATCAATCAGGAAGACTTCCAGCAGGAGCAGATTCCCGATTGGATCAAGTACGATAACGCGATCAAAATCTACAAGCATCAGAAAGCGCCCAGCACCTTAATGGCACGGCTGTACCTCGAAGCCGCACATGCATGCCGCCGCGAATTGAACGGCGAAATCTCCGTGCCGGGATTGCAATCGCAGACGGAAGAAGCGCTGAGCTATTCGCTGCGCCGCATCCAGCACGACATCACCGCAGCATCCATGGAAATCCGACGTAACCGCAAGCAAGTGTCGATGATCGACCCCAACCGAGCCGACATCGATCCCGAGGTCCTGTGCGAAGCGGTTGTCATGCTCATTAAGTTGGGGGAAGGCGACGGCTTACGTTTACATACTGTACAGCGCAACCTACAGAACGATAACCCCGACGTGTATTCTCGCGCCGACATGTACGTGCTGTATCTCCGCACCGCCGGATTCATGGACCGCATGGGCCGGATGGAAGAAGCGGACAAGGCATTGCAACGTGCGCTGAAATTCGTCATGCCTGAAACATCTGCGGATGCGCGCGGACGCAACGAAGCTGAGCTGGCCTTTGGAAACAAGCAACTGAAGTTACTCAACGATGTCGCCGAAGAACGCCGCACGATCCTCACGTTTGAAAAAGAATGCCTCAACCGGGCGATGTGGGAAAATCTGCTCGCGATCCATCGCGACCGCGTCCGATTCTTTAGCCCCGAATCGCTGTTAACTCCACCCGAAAAAGGGCAATTGAATCCCGCCGAAACCGCCTTCATGCTCGGCGAACTCGCCCGACGATGCGGCGAACCTGTCGCAGCTCCCGCGTTTTTGACCGCCGCCGACACCATCATCCGCCAGCAATTCGCGCAATTGGACAAAGAAGAACTCCGCATCGAAACGGTGAAAACTGCGAATCCCGCGATCTACGACAAGGGCAAGAAGTATGCGAAAGAACTGAACAAGAGTTGGAGCCTGTTGCAACTCTGGGTGTCTGATCAATCGAAACTGGCCGCCGTGCAATTGAAACCGCGCCGCACCAATGAAGCGCTCGACAAAGATATGAAAGTAGTCCTCGACAAAATTCTCACCGCTGCAGGCATCGATCCCACAACATTCAAAGTCAGCGACCTGCCCATGCCAGCTCAGACCAAGCCCGTTGAAGCTCCACCGACGACCGTCGCGCCAGCAACTCCCGTAGCCGTCGCGCCGCCGGTCAACACAGGCAACATCAAGACCCGCGAAGCGCTCTACAAAATGTACTACAAGGCTATCGCGGATTACGTCAGCGACAAGAAATCGAATCCTCCGACACTTGCCGCGCTCGTGGACGGAAACTACATTCTGTCAGACAATTCGTGTTTGAACGAAAAAGGAAAACTGGTCTGCCCGGAGACCAACGAACCGCTGCAATACAGCAAAATGTTCAAACTCGGTGATGTAAATGATTTCGTGTTGTATCAACTGAAAAACGCGACAACCTCCCGCATTTTGTACGCAGACGGAACGGTTCGCACGCCGGTGATGAGAAAGTAAACGCTACCTACACTTAACGAATAAGGGCTAGATAAACCAGAATGAGCCATACCGTATCGCTTGAAGAGTCCTACGCGCTGTGCGACAAAATCACCGCAGAACGCGCGCGCAACTTTCATTTCGCGTTCAGTGTTTTGCCCAAGGAACGCTACAAAGGCATCTGTTCGCTGTACGCGTTCACCCGCACTGCCGACGATCTGTCCGACGACGAAAGCGACCCCGTCAAAGCGCTCGAAAACGCGCGGCAGTGGCGCGAAACATTCGATGCCGCGCTGGCGGGCGATATATCACGCCACCCGATCATGCCCGCAGTCGCCGAGACCTTCGCGCGCTACAAAATCCCGCCGATTTACATGCACGAACTGATCACCGGCACGGAAATGGACGCGCGCCAAAACCGCTACGCAACATGGGACGACACGTACCTCTATTGCTACCGCGTCGCGTCGGTCATCGGCATGATGACGATCCACACCTTCGGCTTCGACGACCCGAGCGCAATCCCGCTGGCCGAGAAAATGGGCATCGCCTTCCAGATGACCAACATCCTCCGCGACGTCAAAGAAGACGCAGGCCTCAATCGCATTTATCTGCCGACGGAAGACCTCCAAGCCCACGGCATTTCAGAAGCGCAGATGTTGGAATGCAACGACACGCCGGCGATGCGAGCGCTCATTAAATTCCAGACGGACCGCGCGTGGCAGCACTACGAAGATGCCCAGCCTCTGATTCCAATGATCTACGACGAAAGCCGTGACGCGCTCGGAAGCCTCGTCGCGATTTACAAACGCTTGCTTGAAGAAATCAAACGCCGGGATTACGACGTCTTCTCAAAACGCGTCTCGCTGAGCACGTCCGAAAAGCTGAGCCTCGCGGCGGGGATGGCGTGGAAAAAGTTCTTGAAATTTGGGGGATAAGACTATGTTCATCCGTTTTGTTCGCTCGTTCGTCGCCGCGTTGCTGCTTGTGGCCAGTCTAAGTTTTGCCGCTGACGCCACGCGCCCCAACATCGTGTTCATCTTCAGCGACGATCATGCGATCAACGCCATTGGTGCCTACGACCAGTGGCTCGGCCCGTTCTGCCGCGAGCAGAAAGTCACACCCAACATCGACAAGCTCGCCGCGCAAGGCGCTCTGTTCTCGCACTGCTTCTGCGGAAATTCATTGTGCTCGCCCAGCCGCGCGTCGGTGCTGAGCGGGCTGCACTCACACGCCAATGGAGTGCGCGTGCTCGCTCAAGCGCTCACCCCCGGCGTGTGGACGTTTCCGCCAACTCTGAAAGCGGCGGGCTATCAAACGGCGCTCTTTGGCAAATGGCATCTCGACACCGAACCTGCTGGCTTCGACACCTACCGCGTCGTGCCCGGCCAAGGCATTTATTGGAACCCGGCTTTTATCGGCCCAAATAAATTCCGCGAAACCGTCCCGGGCTACGCGACGGACATCATTACTGACAAGTGCCTTGACTGGCTCAAAGGTCGCGATCCTGCGAAGCCGTTCATGCTGTGCTGCTATCAAAAAGCGCCGCATCGCAATTGGCAGCCGCCTGCGCGCTATTTCAGTCTTTTCGATGGCGTGAAAATTCCTGAACCGACCACGCTATTCGACAAATACGACGGGCGCGGCGTAGCAGCTCACAAACAAAAGATGGAAATCGGTCGCGACATGACCATGGCCAGCGACCTCAAATTGCTCCCGCACGGCGAGACCATTAAAGGTCTGAATCCTGCGGACGTCTCCTCCTGGCTTGCGACGTTCGGCAAGCGCAACGATGCCTTCCACGCCGCGCCGCCCACCGGCGACGACCTCACGCGCTGGAAGTATCAAGAGTACATGAAAGACTATCTGCGCTGCGTCAAAGCGGTGGATGACAGCGTCGCAAAACTCACCGAGTTCCTCGAACAAAACGGCCTCGCTCAAAACACGATTGTGATCTATTCATCCGACCAGGGTTTCTACACCGGCGAGCACGGCTGGTTCGACAAACGTTGGATCTACGAAGAGTCACTGCACATGCCCTTGATCGTGCGCTGGCCCGGCGTGGTTAAGCCTGGAACGCAGATCAGCGCCTTCGCTCAGAACATCGATTTCGCGCCGACTTTCATCGACATGGCGGGGCTCCAAACGCAACCGAATTTGCACGGCCGCTCCTTGGTGCCGCTGCTAAAAGGCACTCCCCCACCCGACTGGCGCGACCGCGTGTACTATCATTTTTACGACGCGGGCGAACATGCCGTCTCCAAACATTACGGCATGCGAACGCAGCAGTTCACCATCGCTGACTTTTACACGCTCGGAGAATGGGAACTTTACGACTTAAAAAAGGACCCGCAGCAACTGCACAGCGTCGCCAACGATCCGGTGTATTCGGCCACATTCAACAACCTCAAGCAGGAACTCCAAACCCTGAAAATTCAATTCGGCGATACGTCGGATCAGCCGAAGCAGAAGCCATGATGCATTCGCAGATCGATCTCTCCGAGAGGTCGACAACGATCAGGGGTTAGTCTCCTGTATCGGCGTTTGGACGTTGACAACATAGACCGTCACAAGCTATCGTTGCCCCATATTGTGACGGGGGCGTTTCGGTTCGAAAATTGTGGAGTTTTTCATACATGCAGTCTTGGGTCACGACACTTCCATTTTTGCGAACGTTCTTGTGCGTGCTCGGACTCTTCTTCGCTTTTTTTCTGATCCGATTTGTCGTCCGTCAAGTCTTCATCATGCTTAAAATGTTGCTTGCCCTCGGACTGATATTGATCGGCCTGTTTTTCTATCTCGATTACTCCGGCTACTTCAACGGCATTAAAACCACGATTCATGATGTTGAATTCAAACTAGCGAAGTCGCCCGCGCCCAAAGCTGCGTCAATTGATCTGACCGTCGAATCCGAATCCCAGCAAACCACGCCCCGCCAACTCTTCGCCCAGATCGTGGACACCGAAGACAAAGACACATTTCTTGAGCGCGCGATGATCGAGGGCCACCCGTTCAAGTACCTCTTGAAACGCGTCTCGAAAACGTCGCGCGAGCAGATCGTCAAAGACGTCAACGACCGCACCACCTTTGAAAACCTGACCGACGAACCGGAGCTGCACCGAGGCGAAGCCTACGCGCCCGGGCGCGGCGTCATTGTTGAAGTCACCCAAGCGGATCTGGGCCCCGAATACGGTCTGCCGGGATGGTCGGTCTTGCCGGCGGTTTTCGTTAATACAGCCCATGAAATTTACGCGCTGCGTATCCTCTGTCCGGCGGGCTCCAACGTGTTTGAAAAACTGAGTGCTGGGATCAAAGACGACAAGTTGCCCGTCGTCAATCTGGCCGGCTATTTTTTCAAAAACTACGCTCGCCAGCCCGGCGATCCGAAGGAACAGCCGTGGATCAAACCGCTGCTGGTCTGCCCTGAAATCCAATTCGTCCAAGGCGAAGAACCGCGCGAAGTCATGTCTGAATTACGCGACACCGGCTACGCCCGAATGTTGCCGACGAAGCGCGTTGAAGCCCCCGGAGCCGAACTGCGCTTGGTGATCGATGCCGTATCCGAAAAAGACACAGTGAAATTCCGCGCGTGGGGAATCGATTCCGGCGCGGATGTGAAAGCCTTCGTGACCGACGCCATCGCTACATTAAAAAAGCATCTACCCGCAGAACATGCCGCACAACCCGCCGCCGTCATCGTGACGCGCGGAGCTTTGAAAGAACCGCAACTTCAGCCGTTGATCGATGCGCTGAAAGCGGCTGGTGTAAAACGTATTTGTGTTAAATTGGATGTGACCAAACCCAGCGCGGCGACACCGGGAAAGTGACTTATGGCAGACATTACAGCGGCCGGCGGCATCATGTACATGCTCGAAGACGGCGTTCCGAAATATCTGATTTTGCGCTCGTCGCACCACGGTGAATGGGGTCCGCCGAAGGGCCACACCGACGAAGGCGAATCCGAACTCGAAACCGCCATGCGCGAGATCTTCGAAGAGACCGGCTTCCGACGCTCAACGTTCATCCCCGGCTTCCGCGAAGTCCTCACCTACAAGGTGGACAAGAAGAAGAAGCGGCTCAATAAAGAAGTCGTTTTCTTCCTGTGCGAAATGCCGTCCGATGACATTGAAATCTCCGACGAACACACCGAAGCGCATCTGGCCACGATGGCCGAAATCGAGATCATGTTGTCGCATGATGATCTAAAGGAAATCGTGCGCAAAGCGGACGCATTTCTTCACGCGAACGTATTGAAGAATGCGGACCAATAATCCGTATTTCGTAGCCCCGAAGGGGCGACATAATGTAGCCCAGGGCGTCAGCCCTGGGACATGACACGAAGACAAACCCCAGCCCTGAAAGGGCGGCATAAATCGCTTCGAGTCCCGTCTTTATTCCGCCCTTTTTAAAAGGCAAACGAGAGCACCCATGGGCGAGTTGAGTCTCATCGAAAAGTTCCGCGCCGGAGCGCCCCAACATCCGGCCATCATCGTCGGCCCAGGCTCGGATTGCGCGGTCCTGAACTGGCCCTCTTCAACGGATCTGCTTTTCAAAATCGATCAAGTCGTTGAAGGCACACACTTCTTACTCTCCGGACCCGAAGCGGCCACGCCCCGGCAAGTCGGCTGGAAGGCGATGGCGAAAACGTGTTCGGATATTGCCGCTGCGGGCGGCTGGCCGATTGCGGCGATGGTCGCGATGAACGTTCGAAAAGGCACCGACGAATCGGTTGTAATGGGCGTTTATGATGGTCTGGTCGCGTGTTGTAAAAAGTTCAACGTCGGACTTGCCGGCGGTGATTTCAGCTCTTCCGAAAACGGACTGAGCGTGGTCGTTTCGCTCACTGGGTCCTGTCCCCAAAATACAGCTTGGACACGTGCGGGCGCAAAACCCGGCGACGTTCTGTTTGTGACCGGCGCACTCGGCGGGTCGCGCGCTGTGAAGCATCTGTCGTTTACGCCGCGTCTGTACGAAGCGTTTCGCATTCGCGAGATGCTTTCGAACGGGGTTCACGCCTGCATCGACATCACCGATGGATTAAGCCGCGATCTGAAACATATCTGCACCGAAAGCCATTGCGGAGCAGTCGTCCACGCATCGTCCGTCCCGCTTTTGAATGCGCCGAATGAAGCCGACGGACTTCGCGCAGCACTTTCGGATGGCGAAGATTTCGAATTGCTTTTAGCCGTATCGCCCGAAGCCGCCGATACACTCGCCACCGATTGGGACTACGACACGCCGCTGACACGGATCGGAAACATCGTCGAACACGCGCTCGGCATGTCGCTCATCGGATTCGATGGCGTTGCACGAGCATGGACTGATTCAGGATACGAACATGTCGTCTGAACCGCTGCGTTTCGAAACCCACTCCGCACGCGAAACCGAAACACTCGGCGAGCGTCTCGCCCGGGCGTTGACGCTTCCTGCCATCGTCCTGTTCTCCGGAGAATTAGGCGCAGGGAAGACGGCATTCGTGCGCGGGATGTTGCGCGGACTGGATGCGCCGCCGGATGTTCGCGTGACCAGTCCGACGTATATTCTGTTGCATTCCTATCGAGGCGGACGCGCGACGCTGCACCACATTGATGCATACCGCCTCGGAGGCGGCGCGGACGAATTTGAAGCCAGCGGGTTGATGGAATGTTTTGACGATCCGAACGGGATCGTTTGCATCGAGTGGCCTGAAAAGATCGATGACATGAAGTGGCCGCGCGAGCCGGTTCGGATTGCGATTGAACACGTAGATCCAACCGTACGGCAAATTGTGATCTCTGGCTTAAATTGTGGAACGGGCTTTTAGCCCATTCATCTCAGTGCAAAAATAATGTCAAACATGGATACGCCCATCCCCCTGCAACCTGACACCGCCAAGCCCACCGGCAAGCGCCAGTTCTTAGCCGTGTTCGGAGCCGTGTTGGGATCGATCATCATGGGCGCGATCATGCCATCGCTGCTCGTCATTCTGCGCCTACAAGGATCGCCACTCTTGAAGCGCGAGACGATTTACTTTCTCCCATTATTTGTTGTCGTCTCCGCCACAATAGGCTGCACGCCGGGAGCCGTGGTATTGTCGCTTCTGTTATTCTTTCGGCTGGAGAAGCATTCCGCGCAATTGACGTTGAGGAAGCTGGTGATCAAGGGCGTTCAAGACGGCGCGATCATGGCTTTCTTTAATTTGCCAGGCTATCTGGCACTCGTGTTTTTTTGGGAAGAGAACTTCGCCGTCGCACGACTGGTGCTACTTTTTATCGTCGCCGGTTCGTCATGCGGTATGTGGGTAGCATGGCACGTGTGGAGCGCGTGGCGTCCCGGCGAACGCTACTGGCCGCGCTTTTCGCTGGGAACACTGATGATCGTCGTGCTGCTGTGGGGCGCAGCCATGCTGGCGTTTCAACCGGAGCGACGACCGAAGCAACCTGTCAACAGTCGGATCGAAGCACTTGACGATTGAGATGAATTCGAAACGAAAGCGGAGCAACTTCTTATGGACGATCCCAACTTGCGTTTTACAGAACACGACGCGGTGCTTGCGCGTACACGCCTGCCGAATTTGCGCATTCTGGCGGGGTCCTTATTGTTCGGCTTGGTCATTCCGTATTTTCTAGTAGGGTTGCGAAACTTCCATAGCCTCGGGATCGAAGACCGTTGGTTAGAATTCAAAGCGTCAAAGAATTTGGAAGGAATAAAGGCGATCCCAATCATTCTCCCCTACTTCTGCGGCGGAACGGTCATCGTTTCACTTTGGTTACTCCGCGCTATTTTCAAATGGTGCGAAACCTGGACCGCGAGCGAGACCATCAAAATCAGCCCAGCCTATGGAGCCTTTATGAACTTTTTCAATCTCCCGCTTTACTTCGCTCTTTACTACTTAAAAGACGAACCGTGGTACGGTATCCGTATGGTTCTGCTAATCGTTATCTCTGGAGCGCTAAACGGACTGTGGATCGGCTGGCACGCGTGGCGAGCCTGGCATCCGGAAGAACACTTTTTTCCACGCTTCTCGCTCCAAACATTGATGATCGCCGTCTTCATCTGGGGCGCGATTATGGTGGTGTTTCAACCGAGGTAATGTGCGATGGCATACGGCATGCAAGGAATCCATTTACTCTCCCGAGAACAGGTTTTGTTGAACCACATCAAAGCTGCACTCGGCTCCATTTTCATTGGCGTCACGCTGCCGTCCATATTGGTGTGCTTGCACCTGTATGAGATCAAATTGGGCGGCCCTCCACATGAGATCATGCAGGAAGAATTTGTCATACTTTTAGTTGCGGGGACCATTTTTTGCGGCCCCGGCGCTAGCGTTTTATCGTCGATTCTTCTGCTCATTCTCGAACGCCGTTCCCTCGTGTGGACGTTGCAACAGACGATGTGGGGCGGTGTGCTCGGTGGAATCGCCATGGCGTTTTTAAATGTGCCAGGCTATATGGTCGGCTTCATATTGGAAGACGATCCGTACGTGTATTCCCGCGTTACGTTACTGTTCGCCGTCGCCGGATCGACCTGCGGATTATGGATCGCATGGGTGGCGTGGAGATCGCAACATCCGGGCGAGCGATTTCTTCCGAGATTTTCGTTGCGAACGCTGATCGTGGTCGTCTTACTATGGGGAGCGGTGATGTTGGCGTTTCAGCCGAAACAACATGATTTTATTAGAGGCCCGAGGACACGGCCTCATGTGCGTAAGCTCTAGGTTTAGAAATGAAGTGAATTGAGAGTTCCAACGGGGCGGCATATATTGCGCGCGTGTTTGACGCTCCGAGAATTTATGTCGCCCCTACAGGGCTCAAACTCTTCGCGTGTCGACTCCCAGGGCTTACGCCCTGGGCTACATTATGCCGCCCCTTTGGGGCTAGAATTCAGTGCGACAGGTGTAGTTTATAGTTCTTTCAACCACGATCCGAGGAGCCTTACTCTCATCATGTCCGAAACAAACAACCCACACAATCCGCTCGTTAATCTCGCCGACGAACATCCGGCCGCGAAAGCCATCGGCACCGCGTTGCTGCGCTTGAAGCAGACGGCTCCGGCGTCCATCATCGGTAGCCCGCACATTCACGTCACGGCCTCATCCGTGACCGCTGTCGTGCGGCGGCATGACATGTGGGAGCAGGCGCGACAACAATTGGACGATGTCGCGAAACAGATCAACCTCGATCCAAACACGCATGCCCTGCTGCGGCACCCGAAACGGACACTCGAAGTCTCCGTCCCCATCCGCTTGGATTCCGGGCGCGTCCAGGTCTTTCAAGGCTACCGCGTCCAACACAATCAATTCCGCGGGCCGTTCAAAGGCGGCATTCGTTACCATCACGAAGTCAGCATGGAAGAAGTCAAAGCGCTGGCGATGTTGATGACGTGGAAATGCGCGCTGATGAACATTCCATACGGCGGCGCAAAGGGCGGCGTGGTCGTCGATCCGTCGAAATTGTCCATCGGTGAAAACGAACGGATGACGCGCCGCTTCACGACTGAAATCATGATCATCATCGGCCCGGACAAAGACATCCCCGCGCCGGACATGGGCACCAACGGGCAGACGATGGCGTGGATGATGGACACGTACAGCATGACGCTGGGCCACTGCGTTCCGCAGATCGTCACCGGCAAACCCGTCTCCGTCGGCGGCTCGCTGGGACGAACTGAAGCGACCGGGCGCGGGGTCAGTTTCGTCACCGCCGCCATCGCGAAAGAAAAAGGAATGTCCATGCACGGCTTGCGTGTGGTCGTTCAGGGAGCTGGAAATGTCGGTTCGTACGCAGCAAAAACGCTGCACGAAATGGGCGCGACGATCATTGGCATCAGCGACGTTCACGGCGGCGTCTTCAATCCCGCAGGCATCGATCCCAACGCCGTCTTTGCAAAGTTGGGACCGAAGGACAAACTCTCCGATGTCTGTCCCGGCGAAGCCATCACGAACGAAGAATTGTTGGCGCTGGACTGCGACGTCCTGGTCCCTGCCGCGCTGGGCGGCGTGATCACGGAAGCGAACGCGCATGCGATCAAAGCCAAGATCATCGTCGAAGGCGCGAACGGCCCGACGACAACCGAAGCCGACAAGATTCTCGAAGCGCGCGGCATCACGGTCGTGCCCGACATTCTCGCCAACGCCGGCGGCGTGACGGTCAGTTATTTCGAATGGGTGCAGGGCATTCAGAGTTACTTCTGGGAACTCGACGAAATCAACTCACGCCTGCAACGCATCATGCTGCGCGCGTTCGGAGCGTTGTGGGAATTGGCGCAGAAGGAAAAAGTATCATTGCGCTCCGCCGCGATGATGATCGCAGTGGGACGCGTGGCGGAAGCGGGGAAGCAGTTGGGGTTGTATCCGTAAGCACGTTTTCAGGCTGTCGCCGCGCGTTGAAGCGTCAACGCGCAACGATCGTCGAAAATCCGCGCTCGACCGTGTGATCAACACGTTGAAAACCGATCGCATGAAGTAACTCGATCACACGCTCCGAGCCTAGCCGCAGTTTCTTGTATGCGCTCTTCGTCAATGCCCATACACCGTTTTCACGGACGTAAATGATGTCATGAACATGGACATGCTCGGCAGCGTATTCCAGAAAGACAGTCATGATCCGATCTGGATCATGACGCACCGGAATGGCCCGGTCGATACCGAATAATTCGCGCGTCAAATCGCGAAATCCCAACACAAGGACGCCGCTTGATGCGAGGTTGGCTCGTGCAGATTTCAGCAGCGATTCGACGCGCTCAAACGAATCGAGATGGGTGAGCGTGTCGCCCATGCAGACGACGGTTTCGAACGGGCCGCGCGGTTCGAACAACGAGGCATCCTGGATGTCACCGCGAATCGTCATCACGCGGTCGGCACCGGGTTGGGCGCGCAATTCGTCGAGCAACGCAGCACTGGTGTCGAGGCTCGTCACATCAAATCCTAAATGCGCGAGCGCAAGAGACTGGAACCCTGAACCGCACCCCAAATCAAGCGCACGTGCGCATTCGCGCGGCGCGATGTCCAGCACTTCAAACTGCTTCATGCACGCAGGAACCTGGACCTCATGGCCTCCTTGCATCCACGAGTAATGGTGCGCAAGCAAGCGCTCATAATGCTCTTCAACCGTCGCCATGTCGTCGTCAGCCTTCTTTTGAAAACAACTTCCCGAAGCCCGTGTACGGCATCAACGGAATGTATTCCGGAATCAGCAAACCGTCTCGGATCATCGGCAGTGTTTCGACGCCCTTCTTGAGTTCTTCCAAGGATTCGGCTTCGCAGTTCAACGCCGCGCCGGACAAGCCTTCGAGATAAAAAAGTTCTCGGACCATACCCGTTTCGTACAATTTCCAAACCGTGCGAGCTTCGTCGCGGATGAGTTTGATGACACTCTTGCGGGGCGTGCCCGGAGGAATTCTGCAGACAACAAAAAATCGCATGATGAATCGACGTCCTTTTTTAAACGAGAACGGCGGCACGAATGCCGCCGTTCACTTAACGTTAGCTTCATGAAGGCGGTAAGCGTACCGCCACTTTTCTTCAAAGCAAGCTGCGACGGATCACAGCTTCAGCTTGATCGAATTCAGGTGCCCAAACTATTTCGGGCGTCATATCGCGCAGACAATCGCGGATGCGTTCGAGCGTGTTCTTGGCCATATGCGGACACGCATTGCACGCGCAGGCGATGCCTGGAACCGGAACGAAAGTGTGCTGCGGAAAACGCTTTTCGAACTGCCAGATCATGTTGACTTCCGTCGCCACATTGAACGTCGTCGGGATCGGTTTTCCGCCCACGTATTTCAACATCGCTTCCGTGCCGCCCACGAAATCGGATTGCTCCAACATGTTGTGCGGGCATTCCGGATGCGCGATCGTGACCGACTGCGGATTCTGCTTCTTCAGCCGAATCATGTCCACGACCGAGAAGACTTCGTGAACCATGCACGAGCCTTTCCACAGAATGAACGGGCGCTTCGTTTCGTCCATCAGGAAGCGGCCGAGATGCTGGTCGGGTGTGAATAGAATTTGACAGTCTTTGGGCACGCGTTCGATGATCTCACGCGCGTTGCCGCTGGTGACAATCCAGTCCGACAGCGCCTTGACGGCAGCCGTCGAATTGATGTACGTGACCGTTTGAAACTTCACGCCTTGAGCGCGTAACTCGTCCTGAAATTTCTTCAATGCGGGCGCGGGGCACGAATCCGCAAGGCTGCAACCGGCGGCCATGTCGGGCAACAGCACAGTCTTTTTCGGATTCAGAATCTTGGCCGTTTCAGCCATGAAATGCACACCGCAAAACACGATCACCGGGTCCGTGACCTTCGCAGCTTCGCGCGCAAGTTTCAACGAGTCGCCGGTGATTTCAGCAATCTCCTGAATCGCGCCATCCTGATAATAATGAGCGAGCATGATGGCCTTGCGCTGCTTCTTCAACTCCGCAATTTCTTCGTATAAAGCGACTTCCTGGACCAGCGTCTGCATCGTCGTTAATCTCCAATTCGTTCGGAACTGTGCGTCATTAATTTCCCGAACGTTCCCACTCTGCTCGTGATACATCGGCCTCACGCAAAATCAATTTCAATAACCTCGGACTGATGTCACCTTGATGCGGATTGGGCACGGACAGTCGCACCTCGCCACGCAATAAATATTGATGCTTTCCACCGGAATATGGGCCGTTGAATCCCAACGCATTCATGCGCTTGATAAACTCCCGGCGTGAGACTGGGCCGAGTTTAGGCATGAGTCAATTCCGCTTCGAACGACGATGGTTTGCGATTCAAACTGAAACCCTCTGCGACCGGAAGTGAAGCATTCAGCCTCAAACTCATCAGCAACCATTCTTCCAGTCTTTCTCGCAAGACCAGCTCGCACGCTTTTTTGGTCGGACCGCTTGCCCACAATCCTTTAAAACCGGGAATTTTTCCAAAATAGCTTTTCTCGCCCGGAATGCGTTCATACTTTGCTTTCCGCATCGCCGCTTTGAGATAATCTACAATCATATAAACTCCTCCAGTTCGCGTTGTCACACATCTATACGACGCGCGACACGAACGATTTTACCGAGTCAAAGTGAAACTTTCAATCGGTGAAAGAACCGAACTCAATGCAATTGAAGCCCTTCGCCCAGCAAGCGTCTTGTTCGTGATTAGCTTTAAGACCATTATTTTTCTAAATGGAGGCGACGTGCGCTCTCGTTCAATTCGACACACGCTCACGACCCTGGCATTGCTCTGTGGCATGAGCATCGCCAGCGACACCGATATTCAGACCATCGTCAACCTGGTCTCGCAGCAACACGTCACCGATTATCAACATGCCATCGAAGGCATGGGCCTGGGGAATTACGGCGGGACGCTCTACAATCAAGGGACTCGCGGCCGGGCGTTCATTGGCGTTTATGGTGACAAGGGCAATCAAGAGGCGCGCAAATACCTCGTCGAAACGCTCTCCGGTTTTGGGTTGGATACGTCGGTTCAAGGGAAGTTTTATAATGTCGTCGCTGAGCAAAAAGGGGTAACGAATCCGCAGAACGTCCTCATCATCGCGGCGCATTATGACACGCTCAAATCGACGCTCCCAGGCGGCGATGCGGACGCGTCGGGGACTGCCGGTGTGATCGAAGCGGCGCGCGTATTGAGCCAGTACACATTCGACAACACGATTCGCTTCGTCGTCTTCAATGCGACGTCCAAAAGGCAGGTCGGCAGTCTCGATTACGTGGCTAAAGTCGTCGGCGTCGGAACTGAAAATCTTCTCGGTGTCGTATATCTCGATTCGATTTTGCATCCATACCACGATAACAATCCCGCGTTGCCGCAAGCGCTTTCCGTCGGAATTTCGGACAAGAAGAGCGTGCCTTTGGCGTGGGCAGATGCGTTTTCGGCAGCGGCTCTACAATTCGTCCCGACGCTCGCGCTCGACGCCAGCGGTCCGGTTCTTGACGTGGCCAACGACCAATTCGCATTCATCACTTTCGGCTACATCGCGTCGCTGCGTCTTTCAGAGAATTCCAGCAAGGACAAAGCGAACGCATCCATCAGCACCCCGGCGGATGCCAGCGACGGAGCCGCTGGTGCGCATTACGACTACGCGTTCGCGACCGATGTTGTCCGCGCAACGGTGGCGTTGATGGCTCAGCAAGCGGGGTTCGTTGGGCCTGCGGCCAGCAATGGTGGGGCGTATGTTGACAGCGATGGCGACGGCTTCAGCGATGAGATTGAAACGGTGTTGGGTTCGGATCCGGGATTGATCGCGAGTACGCCGTCGAGCTTGCCGAGTGCTACGCGCGTTGGCACATTTGAATTGTCCGGCGCGGTCGTAGCTCTCGATTTCTCGTCGTCGTTTTCAGATTTGGTTTCGGTCGCGGGGACGTTACGAATTCACGCGGGATTCGCGCCACTTGATACGGTGGCGATTGTCGATGTTGGCGGAGTGGTGAAGTCGTTCGTGCTGAAATCAATGGGTGCTGGGAAAATTGGATCCAACACGTTTTCACTCAAAGTCAAAAACGTCAAAGGCGTCGTTTCCGAGCAACTGGCTCCTGTGACGTTCACGTTGGGCCAAGGAAATTTCAAACAGCAATTCGGACCGCTGGGGCTGACAAATTTAGGATTCAGAGGCAAGCCGGTGACCATCCCCGTCACGATTATTCTGGCTGGCGAAGTTCATCGCGCCACGCGCCTATTGATTTATTCGGGCACAAAAAATATCAACGGAATTGCGCGCTGATCGCATGCCGCGCCGGCCTTATTTCTCGTACGCACCGACATCGACCGCCGTACCGTTTTTCCTGGGATTGCCGGCAAAATCGGTTTCGCCTACTCCGAGCACAAATGACGGATCACCTGCATCCATCGCGGGCGATCCGGTTTGAAACCGCAGGTCCACGGGAGCAGTCACCGAGACAAACAGCGGATCAGCGAATTTGGAATGCGCGTCCTGTTTGCTGCCCAAGCGATAAGCATCAAATCCGCTGTAGTCTTTTTTATTCCAATTCCAATTGCTCGCGGCCGCCCCGCTTGCGCAAAAATAAAGGTTGTAGTCGAAGACGTTGCCCAGCGATTTCGCTTTCGCAAACGGGTTCGTGATCAGCACATTTTGAGCTGACGCAAAGACGATGTTGTTCTTGAATTGGTTGTTCTTCGAGACCTGAACATTGATCTCGCCTGTGTACGAATTCGATGAGTCATTGTTGAAAAACGTGTTGTTCAGAAACTGGCAATTGAGCGTCGTGCCGCGTTGCAAATCGTAGCCGCCGAAACCCAAACCCGCGACCGTGCAATCGTGGATCAGATTTTCGCGGACGATCACGCCGCTGGACGTTTTGCCTCGGTGTTCGCAGCCAATTTCGATGCCATAATCCGTGTGATAAATGTGGTTGCGTTCGATAAGAATATCGCGCCCGCCATCGACATAAATTCCGCCCGCACTGCTCTCATTTCCGTATGCGGGGTTGCCTTTTGAATTGATGTTGTACACGACGTTGTCACGGATCACGCCGTTGCGCGCCTGATCGTTTTTCTTCGCGGTTTTCTCCCAGCCGATGGCGTCGATGCCAATGTTGTCATTGTCGTGAACGGTGCAACGCGTGACGGTGAATCCGTCGATATTTCCATTGAACGAAAACGATTCGCTTGAACCCAGCGTGCAATGATCGACTTCGACTCCATCAAAAAGCAGACTGCTCAGTGGAGTCGCGGCGTTCGTTCCGTAGATCGCAATTCCCAACGCATCGCGCCCCAATTTCGCCGCATTGACCGCAGCGTTATTCGCGATGTGGTGGACGTGGCAATTCAACACTTCAATATGCTCGCCCGAGCCGCTGATGAAAATGCCTTCGATCACATTGTTTTGTGTCGTCGTGGAATAGTTCCGGATTTCGAAACCTTGAACGCGCACATAACTTTTGTCTGTGATCGTCAGCATCGCGCTCGATCCTTCGGGCGCGCTCAAACCCACGCCATCCAGTGCGACCGCATCCGTCGCGAAGTTGCGCAGCGTCACAAACCCATCGGATGCGTTTCCGGATTTCGTGATCGTGACGCGTTCGGAATACACGCCGACTTTGACATAAATTGTGGAACCGCCGGACGCGGCGTCACAGCCTTTTTGAACCGTCCTGAAGGGCTGCGCTTCGGTGCCGGGATTTGAATCGCTGCCGGTTGTCGCCACATAAAAATCAGCAGCGCCGCAACCGAAAAAGACGTTCGTCACACAGAACAGCGCGGTAATCGTACGTCGATTCAAAACGCTCATAGCCGTTCCTTTCGCACACTATTTAAGTGGTGGGATTCTTCAGCCGATCCAGTTCCGCGCGCAAAAGCACAATCTCGGCTTCAGCTCGGTGAGCGCGTTCTGCTTCACTTCGCGCGCGGCTTGCCTCTGCGCGTTCGGATTCTTCAGCGCTTAAAATACGCTCGCCCGTTACAGCGTCGTACAACGCAAGATACCGGTTTTCCAAGCGCATCATCACACCCAGTTCCTGACAGTGAACGCGCCCGTCCGATGTCGATTTTATAGGCTGATACATTCCGCCTTTGAGTCGGTAGCCTTGCAGGGGCGGCTTCAGGTACGCAGTCTCGGGGTCGCACAAAAAATACTCTTTCACGCCCAGAGACGCGCACAATTCTTTCTTTGTCGTCGCGTCAACTTTCTTTGTTTTCCGAGACGTGAATTCAAACACCACGGCAGGCGGATGCTGCTCTTTCCATAAAAAATACGAACGCCGTTTCGCGCTGTCCACACCGAACACGACGTACGCGTCCGGCGAGAAGCGAGCTTTATTGTCGCCTTCTTTGTAGTACACAAAATTGCAACCCGCGACGTACACGTCGTTGCGAGTTGCGTAATGGCGGCGCAGCAACGCGATCAGCGCTGCGATGGCGGTGAAGTGAATATCCGTTTCAGCCAAAGGTTTCCCATCCGATTCTGGGTACACAATTTCTTTTGGCCGTTTAAACAGCGCCCGGGCCGGAGGCGCGACTCGTGTTTCAGTTAGCATTCGCCGCTCCTTTAAAAAAGGGTTCGCCGCCGAGTTATTCAATCACCGCCGGCACGCGGAAGAATTCATCGTCGTGCGCGGGCGCGGAGGCAAAGGCGGCTTTGCGGTCCAGCGTCGGTTTTGGGACGTCGGGGCGGAAGACGTTTCCGTCTGCTGCGGCGGTGATCATCGGATCCACTTTCGACGTTTCGACCGCGTTGAGTTTCTCAACGAAATGGAGAATTTTACCGAGCTGCTCGGTATACAAATTCACTTCGTCGCCGCTCAACGCCAGCCGCGACAACTTCGCCACTTTTACTACGTCATCATTTGAAATCGCCATGCTGACCTGCCTCGTAATTATGTTATCGTTTCCACTTCATTCGCAGTCAATATTACCCGCCCTTCCCCGCCTTGCCAGAGTGCTTCCCGATCAAGGCAGGAAAACAATTCAAAATGTCTCTTTGAAATTCGGAAATTGAAATTATCTTTTCGGCATGACAAACACAACTTCCTCAACTTCCGAACCCGTTTCGTCAATCCCTCCGGCCTGGCGCGTGTGGCTGTCGTATGTGACCGTCGCGTTGATGCCGTTGAGCATAAATTACGAGCGCATCTTCGGGCCGCGCAAACGCCCTCTTTACTTGTCGCCGCTTGATTTCCTCCTGCCAATCCTGGCGCTCTTCATGGTTTTGGATTTAATTCAGCGCAAGCCCTGGGCGCGATTCAAATTCCCGCAGGTCGCAACGATCCTGTGGTCCGCGCTCGCGATTTTTTCATACGCGTGGATGAAGGGCGGCGACGAGAAATTAATGGACTGGGTGTTCGCAGCAGGCAACCCAACATTCGTCGTGCTGCTCGGCGTCTGGGTCTTCTCAAATCTCTCGGACAGTGCTGCGGAGTTCCGCAAACTCGCGATGATTCTGAGCGGTAGTTTTGCCGTCTGCGTGTTGATCGCGTTTTACCAGTACATCGGTCCGGTCGGAAAACCGTTCGATCCGAAGCACAAAGAAATGGCGCTTGAAGGCGTAACGAATATGCGGCTGGGCGGATGGTATGACAACCGCATGCTTTTCGGCGCACAGGCTGCGATGATCGTCCCGGTGTTTGCAGCGTTCGCAGCGCTCGATAAAGATCCGTTGATCAAGGCACTCGCCGGAGCGTTCACGGCGCTGGCGTTGTGTGTGACGATGGCCGCGGGTGGATTTCTCGGAGCGGTGGCGGGGATTCTTGCGGTGGCCGCCGCGTGCATCCTGATGAAAAAATGTTGGACTGGTGCGGCGCTGATTGTAGCCGTCGCACTCTTCACGGCAGTGGTGCTGCCGCGTCTTCCGGAGAAGCGCAACAACATCGGCACACTCGGTCGAGGCGTAGCGCTTTGGGCGAAAGTGGGCGACGATAAAAAGATCGCGACGCCACGGCTGCGACGTTATCAAGCCACGCTTAGTTACTTGGCGTCGCACCGCGATCCGATGAATGAGAAGTCGATGCCGAACTGGATTCTGGGAGCTGGAGCCGGGCGGTATAATGCGGAAGTGAACAACTATTTCGACGATGCGTATTACCCGCGCACCAACGGCCGTGGCGATGAAGAAGCGCTTTTCGACATCGACGCAAATGAACGCGACGGCTTTGGACTCGTTGAAAAGACAGGGCTTGAATTGGGTGCATTTGGCTTGACGGTGTTGGCGCTGTTTTTTGCGGGCTGGATTTTCGGAGCGGCAGGAGCTTTGGCTCGGGGCGAATCAAGTGAGCTTCAGGTGATCGCGCTGGCGGCGCTGGGGGCGGGAGTCGGAGCGATGTTCGTCAGTCTCTTTGCGTTCCCGTCGCAACGCGGAGCGGGAAGCGGTGGAACGTTTGCGTTCTTCTGCGCGCTGGCCGCGTGGGTTCATTGCAAAACAATGGCGAAGAATTGAGTCACGTTAATGGCCAAAAACACACGGGCTTTTTCGATCAGGTTTCCAGTCTGAAATAGAATTGGATAAACCCGACGATGAAGAAGAAGCAGTGTGGAATGATCGGTGCCCAGATCGGGAATTTAATAACGTAGGCAAAGAGTGTAAACGACGCGCCGTCCGCACCCAATTTTGCGCAGGCCATGCACATGATCCAATAGACGGCCGCGAGTAATGTACTGAAAGCGATGGACGTCACGGGGCTATGCGTGGAATCGCTGAGCATCAGCGGCAGCGCACACCACAGCAGAATAAAGCCCATCGCGAATTCGCTGACACGGCGATACCATTCGGCCATCAATTCCGGTTTGTATTCACTGTTCTTTTTCAATTCGTCCAAGCGCATGACTTTCACGCCGAGGCGTTCGCTGTCGATGTATTTAGGATTCATCGGCCCTTGCCAGAAATCGACGCGTGTGATGCGGGTCGCAGTCAACGGCAGGCTGGCAGCATTCTTTCCACCAATCGCAGCCATATCGATTGCGGTGTCGGTGTCACGTCGCTGACCGCCGGGGATGAGCGCTGTCGATTTGGCGGCCACGGGTGCCTTGTTCTTGCCCTCTTTTTCTTTATCCGTGGTCTTGTCTTTTCCACCGCCAAACGGTCCGGATGCCGCAAGTTTAAGAAGCGCCATTTCCCGCTCGACCGGATCCATGAACAAGTTGAAGCCCTGCCGCGCGTTGTCCCAGATCGCCACGTCGGCAACCAATTGCGGAATGCGTCCGTTCTTCTCTTCACCCAAGAAATAGATGTGCAGGTCTTTGCCTTGGCGGGAAGCGAAATTGTAGCTGCCCATTTCGAAGAGAATCGGCTTCTTGTTTTCGTCCACAACGTACAACGCCAGCGACGAGGGTTGTGAATTTTTGTGATAGACTTGGGGCTTCAGAAAGTCGCGGTGCAGAATTAATTCGGGCATGTACAGTTCACGGATCAGAGTAACACTGCCACACGCCAGGAGCGCCAGAATAATCGCTGGTCGCATCGCGCGTTGTAATCTGATGCCGGACGATTTGAGAATCAAATGTTCCTGATTGCGCACCAACACCATCGCACACATCAAGCCGGCGACGAGCACCCACAACGGCAGATACTCGAGCGTGAAGTCCAGCGCCTGGATCGAATACAACGCAATCACGTCGCGTATGGCTTCGGTCTGGGTGCGGATCGGCAGCGCTCCTAGCGGTTCTGCGCTGAGTCGAATGCCGTCGGTGATTTCGCTCAAATGGTCGATCACGTCGAACGCCGTCACAAGCCCTGCGATGCAGACGATCACGGTGATCAGGGGCATCACAAACGACGTCCCGATGTACATGTCAGTGGTGCGCCGGAAAAAGAGAATGCGCACCGGCAGGTAAACAATTCGGCTGATGATCCAGATGAGAGCCTGAATCACTCGCCAAAGCACATCTACAATCAGGAATTTCAGCATGTCGAACTAGACTCCAATCACGAGTCGAAGCAGGAATTGAACGATGCGACGCCAACCCTTTGCACCGCCCGCCGCCACGTTGAAATGAAACCCGGTTTCGTACATGTGCCACAACGCGTAGCCCATGATCAGGAACAGAATATTGGGCAGATATTGCGGCGGACAAAATTTTGACATCCGGTCCCAATTGCCGCTGCTGGAAAGCGTCTTGGCAACGATGGTCAACGGATAATAAAGCAGCGCATACAGCGCCAATCCCAGCAAGAAGCCGACCATGCGGTTGCTCTTTTTGACGAGCAATCCCAGCCCGACGCCAAGGAAAATCATTGAGATCGGCAGAAGGCTCAACGCGATTTTGCGGTGAAATTCGATGTTGTCCTGGCGCATGCGGTCCAAGGCTCCGCCTTGTCCAATAATGCTGTCCATACCCATCTTGGTGTCATTCCATGAATTAGCAATGAGCGCCGGAGCGGTGGGATCGAGCGGCCCGCTGGCTACCCCAAACGCGCCGAGATCCGATACGCGGCGCAGCAGGAACGACCAGCGACGCGGCTCGTCGCGCGCGATTTTGCGCCCGTCTTCGAGGTTGTCACGCCAGCTCTTTTGTCCGCGCGTGTTGCCGATTGGAATGAGCGCGCCGATGTCGGGGAGAGGAATACGCAGCGCAATGTTTTCAGCGCGGTTGTAATTGTCACTGTACGTCTGCACATTCATCAACGAAATCGACAACATTTGATCGTTGGAGCTTTTTCCTTCCGGGCCAGCCGTGTTGAATTGATGATCATCTGCCAACACGGTCTGCATG
Organism: Planctomycetota bacterium; assembly: GCA_037129555.1. Classification (GTDB taxonomy): domain Bacteria; phylum Planctomycetota; class SZUA-567; order H5-PLA8; family H5-PLA8; genus JANXLS01. Next base: position 3,086 of record JBAXUS010000079.1, on the reverse strand, counting down.
ATTTTGTTATTTTGGAAGTCGATGATTTGAATCGGTCGCATGACATGGCCGTCCTTGCCAACTATCGACGGAAGCATGTTGATACGTGTGTATTTACTTGGGTCCGGATGAATCGACATGCTGCCGCCCGGCTTGTCCAACGTTTTCAAAAACGATTCCGGTTTGTTGATTTTCAAGACTTGAGTGCGAATCGTCTCGTTGCCCCAGCGCATGCCGGTGTCCTGAAGCCAGAGCGAGATCATCGAGATGATCATGCTGCAGACGATCAACGGCCAGACAAACCGGCGCAACGCCGCACCACCCGCCTGAGCCGCCAGGATTTCACTTTCAGCGCTCAACCGGCCAAAGACCATGACGGTCGCGATCATGGTTGCAGGCGGAATGGAGAGGGTTAACGCGCGTGGCAAAATGAACGGAGCCAGCATCAAGACTTGTGTGGCATCGGCTCCGAACTGTTCGAGTTCAGTGGCCATCGTGTAGGACACCAGCAACAACCAAAAGATCGTCATCGCCATCAAGGTCAATGCGAATGAGACGAGGAATTCGCTCAGCACATACCAGATTAAGGTATAGGCCGGCCTGAAAAAACTTAGCATTGAACTCCTTAATTGTTCATCCAAACTTACTGCATACGATCCAGAATATGATTACAACTCGACACCACATCGCCCGGTTTGACCTGGGTCAGACACGCGCGGTCCACGCGCTCGCACGTGGTCTTCCAACACGGGTGGCAATCGATGCCGCCCGTTTGAACACGGTGCCCGCTGCCATAGGCTCCGTTGCGCAGCGGGTCGGTGGCTCCGAAAATTGCCACTGTTCGGACTTTCAACGCGACGGCCAGATGCAACGGGCCCGTGTCGTTGCTGACAAATAGCACTGCCTGCGACGTCAACGCGGCCAGTTCGCGCAGATTGGTTTTCGGAGCGACAAACACACCGCTCTCTTTTCCGCCAGCGATGGTTGAAATCGTTTGCGCGGCTTTGTGTTCGTCATCGCCTGCCCAGGTCACAACGACCGGCATCTTGCGCTGCGCGACCAAGCCCTTCGCGACTTCACCGAACAATTCTGGCGGATAGCGTTTCGTGAACCACGTCGCGCCGGGATTGATGATCACGTATTTGACCGGTTGTCCATCGCCGCCAATCAGTCCGCATTCGTTCAAAAATGGGCGCGTCGATTCGATTTCAGGCGCGTAACTCGGCATGACCCATTCGGGTTTTTCAGGCAGCTCGACGCCCAACGGTTTCAGCAGCGATAGATTTTTTTCGACGACGTGAACGGCTTCTTCCGGCGGCTTGACACGCTTGTTCGCGAAGACCAGATTAAATTCTCGGCTGTCTTCACCTTTAAATCCAATGCGCTGTTTCGCGCGGCTCCACCATGTGACGAGTCCGCTTTTGGTGAGTCCTTGAAAATCAATCGCTGCGTCGTAATGCTGGCCGATTAAATCCTTGCGGAACGAACTCATGTCACGCATGCCGTCGAAGATTTTACTGTTGCCAAGCTTCAAGGCCTGGCGCGGGAAGATGTGCCAGGAGTCCACCATCGGGTGGCCGTGCAGCACGGAATAGGGCAGCTTTTCAATCGCCCAGCCTATGTGCGCTTCCGGGAACTTGCGGCGGAGAGCAACCAATGCAGGTACCGTGTGCAGGCAGTCGCCAAATGCGGACAACCGTACGATCAAGATGCGTGGACTGCGTCCGCTCACTCTGGCCCCTCAACTATGGATGCAACGACGGACAATTTCCGTCGTTCAATCTCCGTGTTTCACTCGTTCCCGATACGCATTCAGGATACCATCAACCATGGCATCGGCGGAAAAAAGTGCGCGCGCCCTCGCCCGGGCCTTTTCGCCCATGCGCGTACGGCGCGCGTCATTCTCGCGCAATTCCAAAATCGCCTGACTCAACGAATGCGTGTCACCGATACTAAAGATAACACCGGTCGCGTCATCTTCAACCACTTCAATCATTCCACCCGCGCGCGAAATGGCCGCCGGCAGTCCTGCGCCCTGCGCTTCGATCAGCGCCGTACACAATCCTTCCGCTTCACTCGCATAAATCGCCATCGACGCCGCAGCCCACAGCGGACGCAAATCGGTCTGAAATCCCAGAAAATGAACGCACACATCAAGACCGCGCGTCGCAGCCGCCTGTTTTAATTCCTGTTCCAACGTTCCGCTTCCGGCAAGTGCAAGATGGACGCCGCCCAGCCCGCGTTCCTTCAGATTTCGATTCGTCAATTCCAGCGCGTCGAGAATATCGCCTTGTCGCTTCTCGGATGTGAGCGCTGCCGCGTGCGCGATGAGAAACGCGTTCGCGGGAATGCCGAAGCGATCACGAAACGCTCGGACTTCTGGTGCATCCGGCGCGAGCGTGTCCGGAAAATCCATGCCGCTGTAGACGACGCGAATCGATTCTGGGGCGATGCCGGCTTTGACAACTTCGGCTTTCGCCGCCTGGCTGATGGCGATGACGCAATCGACGCGACCGCTGTATTTGCCGCGCCCTTTGAGTTTGAACACCGTGCGGCGGTGAGCGAAGACGTGCAGCCCTTTAAGGCGCGACAGCTGCGCCGCCCATTTGCCGGGCAGGACCGCGTGGCCGTCGTGGAGATGAAGAACTTCCGGGCGAATCTCTCTCAACATTCGCGAGAGTTTCCACGCGCCAAAGATGTCGATCTCTCCGCGCACACGCAACGGACGCGTCTCGATTCCTTCGGCAACGCAGCGCTCCAGCAACGGCGATCCGGGCGGAGCGACTATGACAGCCCGCTGGCCCCGCGCGCGCAGGCCACGCGCTAAAAGATAAAGTTGGTTCTCCCCGCCGCGCCAGGTGCGAGCTGTTGAGAGATGGACGCTGGTGATCAAATCGACGTTCCGTGGATGTGTTGAGTGTTATCGTCTGTCGGCAACTTTACAAACAGACTGAATGTGGGGAAAGCGCAATCGCGGGAAATTCGGGGATTGAGTAGTCCTTATGTGACAGCGAAAGTTAGTCATTGTCGAATCAAGCAGGCTGAAGCCTGCTAATTGCAAATTTGATACATCGCACCACCAGCTGAAGCTGGTGGCAAGCAAAAGC
>JBAXUS010000078.1:0-26278 GCA_037129555.1 Planctomycetota bacterium | reverse complement strand
CGCGAGGCCCTTTGTGTTCGGTTCGATAACGGTTTGGGCTGTGACATCGACTTTCTTTCCGTCTGAGAAAATCGCGTTGACGACGATGGGAACCGACTCGCCTTTTTTCATCGTCCGAACCGGCGGCACGACTTCGATGGTGACGAGCGTTGCACGCTTGGGGTCTTCCACATCGTTCGGCATGCCTTGGGCAATCCAGCGCCGCAGCAGCTCGTATTGAGGCGTCCCCGGTTCAATGCGCTTCCCGCCCCCGTGTGGGACTTGGCCTGAGCCTTTGGTTAAAAGGAGGCTGGCTTCAGGAGCGGACGGAATGATGCGCCGACCGCGTTGTTCGTAAACGAGATGCTCGTAATCTTCCTGCGGTTCAAATCCGAACAAGGAGAGTTTGAAACCGTTTTGGCCGGTCGCTTTGCCGTGGCAACCACCCGCATTGCAGCCGACTTTGGTCATCGTTGGAACGACGTCGTTGACGAAACTGACCGGAACGGATGCAGCTGTTTCCGACGGCGAACTCGGTTCGGCTGCTATGGCGCTTGAAACACCAACAGCCCAGAGCACGATCACTAAAAGGAGTGAGGCGGATAGGCGCATAGGCAGCGAGTTGGCGAAGTACGTGGGTAACGTGGGCTTCATATGACATGATTTCCGTAGGGCGGACATCAGTCGCCGCCCAGTTTTATACTCTTCACGTGATGCACCAAAGCCGTCGGCGCAACCGCCTACTGGTATCTACACTGAAAATGCCGTCAGGGCATTCAGAAAGTCAGGGATAAAATTAAAAAATGAGCGCCAATTTAGGGCTTAAAGCGATAGTATTAACGGTGCCCCGTCGCACGGGGTCGAATCGAATTCGTTAAATTCGGGCCGTCTTCGCGCAGTAAACCGTGGTGGATAGGAGTCGTAAATCGATATTATCGGTATTTTTCATGCAAACCTTTTGGGTTCTGTACGCACTCATGATAAAAGGGCTTGCAGGAAACGAAAAAAGCCTGTAAAAGAAGAACTTCAATCATTCGGTGTTGAATCCGCTGTTTAAGCAGGAGAGTCACATGGTCGTATCATCTATAGTCAAGCGCATGGCACGCCAGTTGAGTCGTAAGGTGATGCAATGCGTTACGGTCATAGGTAACTACAGCGTGGAGCGAGTCGATCAATTCACGAAACGATGCCGCTTTGCCGCTGTTCTTTTGGCCGTGATGATGGTGGCGCTTCCTGTGATCGCTGAAGAGCGCGTGACGATCAGTGGCAGCACCCGCCCAATTAAGGCCGGGATGGCAGTACGAGGGGCCATAACGGCTGACGAAATGGCGTCAACGATGCGATTTTCCGTGTCGTTGAAGATGCGTAATTTCGAACAGTTGCAGGCGCGCGTGGCCCGTGGTGAGCAGATCAAACCCGCTGAATTGGCTGCGAAATATTACCCGTTGGCAGCGGATCACAAAGCCGTTTGCGATTGGCTGGTTTCGCAAGGATTTGAACTCACAGAAAACGATCCGTCTCACATCAGTATCTTTGCAAAAGGCACTGCTAATCAAATTCAAAAAGCCATGCAGGTTTCGTTCACAAAAGCTGCAGATGCAAAGAAAACGTATATGTCAGTGACCAGTGATCCCAGCCTTCCCGCGACGATCGCCGGACTCGTTCTTGGCGTCAATGGTCTTCAGCCTCACAACCATATGAAGGTAGGTCCGGGTATCGCGAATGCTAAAAATAAGAAACCCATGACGGCCAACGCCGCGCCGTTTTTCCCCAGTGAAATCCTGAAAGCATACGGTTACACAGGCTTGACTTTGACCGGTGCGGGTCAGACCATTGGAATTGTGATTGATGCCGCGCCGAACACCGCAGATTTGGTATTATTTTGGACACAGGCAGGTGTACCGCAGAATCTTAACAACATTTCATTTATCAAGGTCGCAACGGGTCCCAATACGGCGCCTTCAGGCGAAGAGTCGTTGGACACGGAATGGGCCAGCGGCATCGCCCCCAACGCAAAAGTCAGGGTCTATATCAGCGATGATCTTTCAGATCCCAATCTCGACCTATGCTATGCGCGAATTCTTCAGGATATTCCTTCGACGCCAGGTATGAATCAAATTTCACTGAGTTATGGCCTGAGTGAAGATGACACTGCGAAGCAACAAATGATCACGGATGCTCAATATTTCGCCAGCATGGCCAGTCAGGGCGTAACGGTTTTCGTTTCCAGTGGCGATGACGGATCCTATCCGCCAGATAGTTTTTCCCTTGCAGTAGCCTCTCCGTCGAATGATCCCAGTGTGACGTCTGTAGGCGGAACGTCTATCGTTTTGAATACTGTAACCGGATTAGTCCAATCTGAAGCCGCGTGGAATGGCAGCGGTGGCGGGACAAGTAAAGTATTTCTTCGCCCGTCGTGGCAGACTGGAAGCGGCGTTCCATCCGGAACGTATCGTCTGAACCCGGACGTTTCAGCGCCCGGTGATTCTCTGACTGGCGCACTTGTCGTGCTAAATGGCCAAAGTATGACCATCGGAGGCACGTCGTGGAGTGCGCCCACATGGGCCGGATTTGCAGCGTTGCTCAACGAAGCTCGAACAAATGCCAATCTACCTCCGCTCGGATTGCTAGGACCGAAGATTTATCCGCTGATCGGAACCGCTGCATTCCGCGATATTACAGTCGGCAGCAACGGCGCTTATAACGCCGGACCGAATTACGATCTGGTGACCGGTATCGGTGTTCCAAATTTGGCGAATTTGTTGACATCACTCACGCCATCCGTCACTCCGCCCGTAATCAATTCTCAAAACAATGTGGCCGGCAACAATGTCAACGTAGACCCCAGTGCAGTGACACATCATTCATCCTGTGTCGCAATCAACCCGGCGAATCCGAAAAATGCGGTCTGTTTCTCGGCTCTGGCTCAGAACAATGGCGGGCTTGCCGTCGGTGTCAGTTCCACGCGCGGCGTGTCATGGGTGCATCGCCACATTGCCGATGGTTCTGATGCTTTTCCCGTCGCTGGCGGTTCGCCGTCCTGCGCGTTCGATGATTTTGGGAACTTGTACCTTGCTTATGCCAATAACGGCAATACGCAAATTGTGGTGTTAATGAGCACAGATGGTGGAAACAGTTTCACGTTGGCCGGGTCGTTCTCCGGTACAAATTTGGGTCAGCCGAGAATCACAGCCGGACCAGACACGTTTACATCAACCAATGGTGGGCAGGCGGTTTGGGTTGGTTATTATGATGGAACGAACGGTTCGATCTTTGTTTCAGGCGCGCCGATATTGTCGTTGGGACCGGTACTGCCGCTGGCGTTCACGAACCCGTTAGGAGTGACCGGAACTGATGTGTCCGTTGTGGGTGATTTAGCGGTTGATCCTGACGGGCAGGTTGTTATTTCATTCCAAAAGGCGGATCAAATTTTTACGAGCGTCGATCAGGATGGACTGGGGACACAAGCGAATTTCTCGAACCCCAATCTGGTGAATTTTACCAATGTACTGGACGGCAACACTTACCCAGCACAGGCTGCCATCGGTATCAACGCATCACCGGGGCTGGCGTTTGATCGCAGTGGTGGTCTCTTCAACTACCGCTTATACATTGTGTATGTGACCGAGCTCAGCGTCGGCAATGACGACACGAATGTGGTTGTGTGTTACTCCGACAATCATGGACTGTCGCCTTGGAGTACCGAAAAGATTGTCAACGATGGCACGTTAAAAACAGACGGTTCTGAGACTACCACACAATTCTTCCCGCGCATCGCGGTCGATCAGGTGACCGGCTATGTCGCCGTTTCATATTACGATTGCCGTAACGACTTCGGACAGGGTGGGGCGGGTGACACGAATTTCATTTATAACGACGATACGCAGTTTTACGCCAACATCAGCTTCAATGGAGGCGCATCGTTCAACCCGGAGATCGACCTCTCACCTGTGGGAGCCGTCGAAATTGGAACTACGGTGACGATTACGACCTTGCAGCCGCATGGTTTTTCTGTGGGAACATTGGTCGAAATTCAAGGGGTTGAAGTATTTGAATACAATGGGTCGTTTACCATTACTTCGGTTCCTTCCACAACGACATTTACGTACACGTTGACCGTGACCGGATTGGCAGCGTCAGGCAGTTTGGATACGTCGAACTACGCGATTGCAGCTCAGCCGATTCGGTTGAGCAAAGGGACGTCGAATGCTGAGAGTTCGAATGCTAAGAGTCCGTTCGCGGTTGATTTCGGTGACTATTCAGGGTTGGCTTTTGTAAATGGTGCGTTCATTTCGTCGTGGAGTGACAATTCGAACAGCACGAATGACAACCCGTCCGGAAATCTCGGCAATCTGCAACTGTATACGAACACGACGACCGTCACACCCAATCCGGGAACGCCAGCGACAGGCGCGAGCAAACCCGACTTGCGCGTCTTCCGTATAAACATACCCGTTAAGCCGGTGGCCGGGCATCCGTTTAAAGTGGTGGCTACGATTTTCAATGCTGGTGGGTCTGACGCGGGTCCTTTCACGGTCAGCGCGTTCAGTGCTCCGGCTTTTGTAGGGTTTCAGGATTCGACGCAGAGCGATTTCTCAGTTACCGATCCGTCAACGTTGAAACGGGTGGACAATCAGGCCGTGTTGGGACTCAAATCCGGTGCGACAATCAATGTGAACTTGACCATGGAGTATGACTACGCTGGAGATCAAATTGTTGCCGTATTAGTTGATTCTCAGCGCAACATCACGGAAACCAATGAGTTGAACAACTTGTTGACTCAGCGACTGTTGGTGCTGTCTCCCGGAAAAGATATTGCCGTCCGCGAGTGGCTTGATCCGATTACACTGCAGGATTATCCTCAGTTTGTGACGTCAGGACCCGGAAACGGAATCGATGCGCATTTCGATTTCACGCTGGTGAATTTAGGTACGCGCAACACGGGCAATTTCACGGTCGGCGTGTATTACAACCGCGCGACACCGCCACTGCCCACCGATACTCCTGACACCACCATCGCCATCGCGTCGATGGCGCCTGGAACCTTCTCCGCTCAGGCGTTTGACTTGCCGACACAGACTACGCCACGTGGAGGTCGTGCTTGGATATTCGCAAATTACGCGGGTGTCACAACAGAGTTGGTTACGACCAATAACGTCGCGTCCGCTGTTTGGGGAATTCAGAACACACCGCCCGTGATCAATCCGAGTATCCCTCTGACTGCAACTCCGAGCACCGCCGATGTGGGTGATAAGGTTACGTTTACGGTTGCAGCAATGGATGATAATGGCGATCCGTTGTTCTACACCTGGAATTTCGGTGACGGCACATTCGCCAGCACGACGGTCCCGACGGTCACACATATTTACGCGGCTCAGGGAACTTACGTGGCAACAGTGACGGTCTCCGACGGTCCGTTCTCGAATGTCACGTCAACCGCGACGGTCACGATTTTTGATGCTCAGAAACTTGACTTGGGCTTCGTGATTTCGAATACCGGATACATTAAATTGCAGGTCCCGTCACCGTTTGGTTCATCCAAGGCGACGATTCTGACATTAACCCAAAATGCAACAGACGTCACCGTGACGACCGCTCAACCACACGGCTATCTCGTCGGGCAGCCTGTCACGATTTCGAAAGCTTCGGTCCGAGGGTATAATGGCTTGTCCGTCATTCTGTCGGTGCCATCGCCAACCACGTTTACAATCGCGAAAAAGCCGGGCCTGTCAAATGCGGTGGGTGGCATTGTGACGCCGCTTCGAATGTCTATTAAAACGAATATCATTCAGACCAGCCCGATCGGTCAGAACGTTGCGTTTAAGAACCAAATTCTGTCAGGTATTCCGGGTGGCCCGAACACCTATACATTTACGATTGAATACATCGTGGCGAAGTATCACTTGGTCCAGCGCATTCGGTACTCGTACACGGTGAAAACGAACCCGTAACTCATGCCACAAGCGATTGCTAAATTGATGCAGGAAAACGGAGCTTCGGCTCCGTTTTTCGTTCGATGTTTCAGGAGCTGCTGCACGATTGCCGCCGTTCCAAATTGTTAGACACGCAAAGGTTGATGGCTTCTTCCATTGCGGACTTGCCGAATATCTCCTATATATAGTGAAAGCTTATGATGTAGGATTGATACGGGTTTGGAAGTCTCTCTCCCGGTGCTGAGAGTCTTATTCGAAGAAGGAAGTGCGATGACACCAGGCCTGGCTTTGCTGCAGCGGTATCTCCTCGAAGGCAGAGTGCTCCGTTCGTACATGTTCGGCGGCAAACCGTTGGACGATGTCTTGAACGAGCGTTGCCTTGATTGTTTCGACATTCAATGCCAGCGTGTATTCCGCGAATTGGAACTCCACACGCGCAACATTGAGATTCCTGAAGACGAATTGACCGCCGTCAATGATGTCCGAGAAGCGGCGTACCGAACAGCTCTTGCGTTCAGCACATCGCCTGAAATGGCGACCGCAATCTGTGACGATTTCGAGCTGTTGGGGGCGTCACTTGCAGCTGGATACAACGACCCGTGGCTCAATGGTCTTTGGCTGTCCTATCGAGCCGGAAAAATTCCGCAGGGCGAATTGGAAATGGCTGACGGGGCACTCGAAGATTTGATCGATTACTAATGTGCGGAATGCCCGGAACATATTACGCATTTTTTATCGCAAAAATCTTCTCGACCGTATCCCGGCGATAATCAAAAATCATTTCAAGTTGTCGACGGACCAGCAGGGCGTGGCCGAGCATCCCCGCAGGACCGAATGGCAGGCGGTAACGAACTTGGTCGATCATCGCCACGCCACCGTCACGCGCTTCAAATGTGTGCAGATGGTGCCAGAGAATGTAGGGTCCGCGCACTTGTGTATCGACGAAACAAACGCCCGGTTCCCAGCGTTCGATCAAGGTCCGCCATCGGTATTTCACCCCGAACCAGCGCAGGGTGTAATCGATGGTCGTCCCGGCACGAATGACATCCGGCTCCATCGCGACGATGTTGAAATCGATCCAAGGCGGCGTGATGCGGGGAAGGTTGTACGGGTCTTCGAAAAACGCAAAGACGGTGTCGAGGTTAGCTGGAATGAATTGTTCGCGCTCTAGTACATACTCCGGCGCACCAAACGCCAGTAATCGATGCATGATATTTCTCCGTAAAGATACGGTTCAATTGTAGTCCGGAATTCATGAGAACTCAAATCGTTCGATTCTCGCTTTATCAGAGCGCTCGTTTATGCTAAACGCTTAACACAGAATTTGCAGAGTGATTGTCATCCCGGAGATGCCCCATGTCCGCGCGTCTGTTTTCGATCTTGTCGGTCCTGATTCTCATCGGCTCATCCGCATTGGGCGCGGACGCTCCGAAACCTCCGCCGCCGCCTCTCGCCAAAACGCAACTCATCACGCTTCCAAACGGCGCGTCGCATGATGGCTGGCTGGCGTTTGTTCAAAACGATTTTGCCGCCGCAGAATCCGGATTCAAGAAAGCGCTCGACGCCAATCCCAACGACATCGACGCGCTCGAAGGTCTGCGCTGGACATTCGTGTCGCTGGCTCGTTACCGCGATGCGCAGGCGATCAATCTCCGGATGCTCGATGCGGCCAAAGCGGTCCCATTGGGCAGTCTTTTTGCGCAGCGCTGCACGGAGGCGTTGAATTTTGTCGAGAGCCGCGCTGAGGTATCCGCCGCGTTTCAAAAAATTGAGCCGACTGCCGCGCCGGTTGTGGGCGCGTTGCTTCGAGATGAATTGGCGTTCCTCCACGTGCAGGCAGGCCGCTATGAAGAAGCGCGCAAAGCAATCGAAGGAAATGGCTACGTCGGACGCTGGATTTTCGCAGCCGGGCCGTTCGGAGAAAAGGATAAGAGCAACACGATCGAGCGCCGCTTCGCGCCTGAACGGCCACTCACGTCGCTCGATTTCAAAGACGAAAACGGCGTGGCGGTCAAGGTCGCACGCGATCCCGTAAATTTGGATCGCGACCTCGATCTCGATTCAATTTTTCGGGACACGGGTGGTCGTGGCGTTTTTTACGCGATGGCCAATTTGAATAGCAACGAAGACCGTGACGTGATTTTGATCATCGTCGCCGATGCGCCGAACCGCGTTTTTCTCCGAGGAATGCCGATCGCGTCAGAGCCTGACGAAGAACGCTTCCGTCGCCAAGGCGGGCAGTTGTATCGCGTCCGGCTGACCAAAGGCGCGAATCCGATTCTGCTCAAATTGATGGGACTCAAGCCAATTATCGTCCGCGTATGTGGCGAGGATTACGGTCCCGTCGCAGGCGTGAAGGCCGAGGGCCTTTCGGACAAATCATTAGCCGCGCACGAAACGTCTTCAGTGCGCGGTGTGCTGTTCTCTGAAAAAACCATCGGTTCATCCGCGATGCATATGCTGAAACGCCTGTCAAATGGTGGCGGGGTTGAGGACAAGGATGAGGCGAAAGGGATCGACGCGAAACGACAGTTGCGAACGGTCGCGCAGGGTGGGCCGATGACGCTGCCGGAAGCCTTGTGGCTGGATCTGACCTTGCAGCGCGAAAACGATCCGGTGGCGCGCGAAGCGTTGTCGCATCGGTTGACTGAAGCGTTTGGCGACAGTGTCGGTGTGCTTGATATCGCTGCCGCAATTCTGGGATCCGCCGGGATGACTCAGGGCAACAACGATGCGCGTGAAAATGAAGACGCGCGCCGTCTGCGAGAAAAAGCATTGAAGATTTTTCCGACGAGCCAGCAGCACATGATTGCGCTCGCTGATTTTTTCCGGACTCACGAATTGCCGGATCAGGCGTTTGAACTCTCTAAAAAATGTGCGGAAGCGCATCCAGAATCAGCGTTCGCACAGGCTGATTTGGGGCACGAATATGTCCGGAAAAAGTTCCTCGTTGCAGCCGAGAAATGTTTTGAAAATGCAGCGCGATTGGACAATGCGCAGCTTCGGCAACTCGCCGAATTTCATGAGTATTTCGGAGTCCGAGCCAAGGGTCGCGAGTTGCGTGAAAAGATGCGCGTGCTGGGATTGATGAATCAGGACGAGTTGTTCGGGAATGCGCTGGTTCGCGAGGACTATCCTGAAGCGGAACGGATGCTTTCGGTGCAAGCGAAATGGCAGCCAGAACGCCGTGATGAAATCGACGAGCGGCGTGCGATGCTCGCTGTGGCCAAAGGTGATTTACAGGCGGCATATACGATTCGAAAAGGGCTGTATGAAGCGCAACGTGTTCGGACAGGAAAGCCCGCGCAACCGGCGCAGTTGGTCGATCTCGCCTTGCGGCTAGGCAAGCAGGAGGAGGCGAACACACTGCTCACCGACTATCTCGCGAAGCATCCGAATGATTTTGAAACGCGTCGGCGTCTCCGCGATTTGGCCGGCAGCGACGCGAAACAGTGGTGGACGGATTACGACGTAAACGTCTCGGACATCAACACGGCGAATTTTAACAACGAGCATTATCCTTCGGCGAATCATGCATGGATTGTGGATTTGATGGTGACCAAAATCATGCCTGATTTGTCGCGCGAATCGTACGTCCATATCGCCCAAAAAGTGCTGAATTTAAAAGGTATCGGCGAGCTTTCGGAAGTGCTCGTACAAGCACAAAAGCAGGACATTGTTTACATCCGGACGCTGAATCCCGACGGCAGTGCGTACATGCCGCAGAACGTTCATAATTTTAATCTGGCTCAAACCGCGAGCCTTTATAAGGTCGGGCCGGGATCGATTTTGGAGCATGCGTATCTTGAGCATCTCGATGCAGACGAAGACGAGCCGCGTTTTACGATGGCATTTAATTTCAACGCCATCGATGCGCCGCGCGCGGTCTCGCGCTGGGTCGTGATGGTGCCGGACGAGCTGAAAGACACGCTGGACATTCAACGCATTCGTCCGGAATTGCTCGACGAAAAAATCCTTCCGGGGCCGAAGGGCTTCACGATTTATCAGTGGACGAACAAGCAGATCGAAGGCATTAAAGCCGAACGTTTCATGCCGCGCGAGCAGGATCAGGAAGTTATTCCGGTCGTGGAGATTCACACCCGCGACAATCCGGTTCGGGCAGGTGGATTTATGCTGCGCCATCCGCGCGATCAGATTCCTGCGGAGGCTAAAGTAAAGGCCCGTGAAATTGCGGCTCAGATCAAAGCTCTGCCTGCCGCAAAAGGCCGGTTCGAATCCGCGATCTTTGAAGGCATTGTGTATTGGGTGCGGGATAATATTGACTCCGGGAACGACTCGCGAACGCTCGATGACGTGTGGTTTTCGAAAAAGGGTAGTGGCCCACAGTTGCAATTGCTTGCGCGCGAAATGGCCAAGAGTGCCGGGTTGAATGTGAGTAGCGCGGTATTGAATGGGAGCTATTTGCCCGGGCGCGTGTGGCACACGAAGAATGCGAAGAAGCTGTGGGAGCCAGCACAGTTGACAGCGTTCGGAACGGGTGGATCGATGTTGGTCCTTGAACCAGTGTTGGGGAACGAACGCTGGGCGCAATTCCCGGGAAGTGGGGCGCGACCTCGATTCTTCTCGCCGTTCGACATCAGTGCATTTCAACCGGGCGCACTGGCGTTGGTTACGGGCGAACAGGGAGTGCGGATCAAACGGGTGTTGGGTGATCGGTTGGGACTGGTTCCGTTCAAGCAAAACGTCCGCGTGTCGCTCGATGCAAAAGGGTCGGCCTCGACATCAAACACGGTGCAAATTTTTGGACTTCAAGCCGGAACATTCCGTGAGGCGATGAACGATCCGAGACAGAAAGAACAAGTCCGCGAATCGCTCGCGCGGCGCATGTGGCCCAAGCAGAAGCTGACGAGTTTTCAGGCGGTCAACGAAGCGGACACAGAAAAGCCGCTCGGCTTTAATTTCGTCGGACAGATCGATGCGCTGGCGGAACCTGCGGATGGCGCATTCTTTTTGCCGCCGTTTCCAGACGCGCCGCGTTTGCTGGCGTTGCGTGGGCAGGCCGCGCGGGAGAACGATGTCGTGATCCAGGAAGATTTGAGTTTCTCCGAATTCGATCGCGCCATCGAATACCACGCGCCTGAAGGTTTCGCGTGGACGGAAGTCCCGGACGATTTGTTTATTTGCACTGAGTTCGGATTTTACGCAGCGGATTTTAATGTGAATGGCCGCGTCTTGTATTGCACGCGATCGTTCCTGACCCCGGCCCAGCGCGTTACGCCGGAAAAGTACGCGGAGTTGTTGAACTACTTGAAGCAGATTGCCGAACATGCAAGCCAGCGCGTGGCGTATGCGCCGGTCAACGCGAAGTCGTTCGGTGGGCGCGTGAAAGATATTTTCTCGCCGGGATATGCGTCGTCGGGCGAGGAAAAATCGGTGTTAGATGCGAAGAAAAAGAATAAGTAGGGCGGGGGATAGAACGGGCTAAAATCCCGTTCTACGATGTGCGAGTCTTGTCAAAGTGGAACGGACTTTTAGCCCGTTCTTTTATTTAGGGCTTCGGTGTTTGCAACGTGTGGAAACCGGAGATGATGGTCGCCGAGACGTAACTGATTGGATCGCGAACGCCCGCTTCGCGGAAGCCTTTCAAGCGAATTTGGCAGGAGTCGCATTTACCGCACGCGCGGCCGCTTGATTCCGGATCGTAGCACGAACTCGTCAGCGAGAAGTCCACGCCGAGGTCCAATCCACGGAGTATGATTTGCGACTTCCGCCACGTGATCAGGGGTGCGTGAATTTTGACGCGCTGCTTGCCTTCGACGCCGGCTTTCGTCGCGAGGTTGGCCATACGTTCGTACGACGCGATGTACTCCGGGCGGCAGTCGGGATAGCCGCTGTAATCGAGCGCGTTGACGCCGATGAAAATGTCGGAGCATCCCAGCACTTCCGCCCACGCGAGCGCGAATGATAGGAAGATCGTATTGCGCGCCGGGACGTATGTGATCGGAATGCCCAGCGACATTTCGCCGGACGCGCGATTCTTGGGGACATCGATGTCGGCCGTCAACGCGGAGCCGCCGAAGACGCGCAGATCGACGTCGGTGATCACGTGCTGCACGACGCTCTGCTGGTGTGCCACGCGCGCGGCGCATTGCAATTCCTGCGCGTGGCGCTGCCCGTAGCGAAAGCTCATCGCGTAGACATCGAAGCCTGCGTTTTTTGCAATCGCCAACGCGGTCGCGGAATCCAAACCTCCGCTCAATAGCACGACGGCCTTGTTCGTGTCGGACATTCTTGTTCCTCGAAATTGATAGACCCTTTATAATCCGGTATCCGCCGCCAGTCGAGATTTTTTCGGAGCCGAATCGCCGGGACGCGTTACACTTGTGTTCCAACAGGAGACGCCATGCGTAACACGATTCGCGATATTTTGAAATTGAAGCAGGACGGAATTTCGTTTCCGGTTCTGACGGCGTACGATTATACGTCCGCTAAAATTCTGGACTCCGCCGGGATTCCGCTGCTGCTCGTCGGCGATTCGCTGGGCATGGTCGTGCATGGTCATTCGAGCACGTTGCCAGTGACTCTCGACATGATGATTCTGCACAGCGCCGCCGTCGCGCGCGGATCGTCACAGGCGTTGATTACAATCGACATGCCGTTCGCGACGTATTCTCCGAACGATCTGCCCGGGACGTTGCGCAACGCGTCGCGGGCGATGATCGAAGGCGGAGCGCAGTCAGTCAAAATCGAAGGCGGCAAACGCATGGTGCCGGTCGTCCAGGAACTTGTTGGGACGGGCATTCCGGTAATGGGACACCTGGGGCTGACACCGCAATCGGTGCATCAATTCGGCGGGCACCGGGTTCAGGGAAAAAGCAGCGAGGCGCAGGAGCAGATGATGGCAGACGCGCAGGCGCTCGAAGCTGCTGGAGTGTTCGCAATCGTGCTCGAATTAATTCCCAGCGAGTTGGCCGAGCGAATCACGAACGCGCTGAAGATTCCAACAATTGGAATCGGAGCCGGGCCCCATTGTTCGGGGCAGGTGCAGGTGTTTCATGACGTATTCGGACTGTATGAAGATTTCGTCCCAAAACATGCGAAGCGCTATGCAACGATGGCTGACACGATGCGTGAAGCGACGAAGAAATTTGCCGAAGAAGTCCGAGCTAAGCAATTTCCGCTGTGAAGATGGATTGAGAATTTGAAGATGATCGAGAGCTATTGATCAAAGCGTAGCGATAAAAAAGACGGCCTTGTAAGGCCGTCCTACTTTCGAACACGTTATTTTAATGGGCCGAATGAGTGGTTGACTTGAAATGTCTATCACTCATCCGGCCTGATTTGTTTTACTTCTGCAGGACTCCAAGGACGTTGATCTTGGAATTGTAGATACCTGAGAGATTGCTCGCGTATCGCTTGCCGTTCACGGTCACTTGTACTCCGATGCCCGAAATGGATTGGTTGGAGATGTTCGCGTTGACGAACATAGCGAACTTCTTCTTGAATTCTTCTTTCGAAATCTTCAAGGTTAGAATTGTGTTTGAACCAATGTTCTTGGTCTGAACAGCGCGGGTCGATGTCTTGAAGGCTCCATTCCCATCGAACGTTCCAGTGACCTGCAATCCGGCGACTTGGATGCTGAACGGCTTGCCCGCGATTGCTGTGCGGCCCGGCAACCCGTTCAACTGAACGACCAACGTCAACGAATCCTGGGGCGTTTTATTGAAGATTCCTTTGACGATCAAGAGCGTACAATTGAGCGGTAACGCGTCAGGTGTTCCGCCATCGACACCGTTCGACGTCGATGTCGTGCCAGGGAACGGATTGGCGACTACAACTTGCTTGCGGCAGTTGCCATCACTATCGGTCACCAAGGCTGTCACGAAGTACAGACCCGACGCGGCGTACGTATGGGAGACGGACACGCCTGTACCGAATGCGCCATCACCGAATTGCCAGACAATGTTGGTGATCGTGCCGTCTTCGATGTCGCTGGCCGTGCAGACGAAGTCGTACTTCAAATCAATGCCGCGATACGTGACACTCAATTGCGGCGGATTCTTGATGGCTGGGGCTAGAGAATCGCAGTCGGCGGGCTGGACCGTTTGAACCAACGTCGCAACCACTTGGTTACCGCAGTCGTTGGTGACAGTCAGCGTGACAGTGAAGACGCCAGGAAGTGCGAAGGCGTGGACCACGGTCGAGCCTGTGCCAGTCGTACCGTCTCCGAAATTCCACGAGTAGGTCAACGGGCGGTTTTCCGGATCAGCGGCGACATCGGTGAACGTGACCGGCAAGCCCTGAAGCGACGGATTCGGTGTCGCCATCGGGAGCGACGTGATGACCGGGAACGGACACGGCAACGGAACGACCGTGACCGAGCTGGTGTTGTTTGCTGGGACGGGGTCGATGTTATTGTTGCCAGTCACCGTGGCGGTATTGACGATGTTTTGGCCGGATGTACCGACTTGAACTTTGTCAACAATGGTCAATGTCACCGAGGCGTTGAGCGCCATGGCTCCGATGGTCCATGTACCAGGGTTGCTGACGTACGAACCTTGTGACGGGATGGACGAGACGAACGTCAGGCCAGCTGGGATTGCGTCGGTGATGACGACGCCCGTCGTCGCGCTCGGTCCATTGTTCGTCACTGTGACCGTGTAGGTAATATTTGCGAGCAATTGAGGCGCGGCGATATCGACCGTCTTGACGACTTGAATGTCAGACGTCGGGATCAACGTATCGGTATCGGTCGCCGAGTTATTACCCGGCGTCGGATCAGTGGTGCCAACCGGCGCGGTGACGGTTGCGGTATTCGATAACGTGCCTGTTGCGCTGGGGCTGATCAAGGCTGTTGCCGTGTAGATGATCGTACTGCCGGACGGCATGTTGACAATGTGATTGATGTTGCCTACACCGCTGGCTGGGTAGCCGGAGGAACCGTTGATACCGACGGTTGTGTAAGAGATGTTGCTCAACGTCGCCGGGAAAATGTCAGCGATGACGGCACCGATGACGTCGCTGGGGCCTGCGTTGAAGACGGAGATTGTGTAGGTCGTATTCGTGCCTGGAATGGCGGTGGCGACACCGTCGGTCTTGGTGATGCTGAGATCGGCGCGCGGTGTGAGCGTGTCGATGTCGGTACCGGTGTTGTTGCCAGGCGTCGGATCGTTGGTGCCGACAGGCGGCGTGACGGTGGCGGTGTTGGTCAACGTACCTGTAGCCGACGGTTGGATGAGGGCTGTGACTGTATACGTAATTGTGCTACCGACGGGCATGTTGACGGTGTCATTGATGTTTCCATTGCCGCTGGCAGTGAAGCCTGACGCTCCGCCAGAGGTGACTGCAGTGTAGGTGACATTCGTCAGCACTGCAGGCATGGTGTCAACGACCGTGGCACCGACGACATTGCTGGGGCCGGAGTTGGTGACGACGATGGTGTAGACGATACCATTGCCGGGAATGGCTGTAGCAGAGCCATCGGTCTTGGTGACGGAGAGATCGGCTGTCGGAATCAACGTGTCGGTATCCGTCGCCGTGTTGTTGCCCGGCGTCGGGTCCGTCGTGCCAACCGGCGGCGTGACTGTTGCCGTGTTCGACAACGAACCCGTCGCAGCGGCACTGATCAACGCGGTTGCTGTGTAGGTAATAGTGCTACCAACCGGCATCGTGACCGTGTTGTTGATGTTGCCTGAGCCGCTGGCCGTGAAGCCCGAGGCTCCGCCGGTTGCGACGGCTGTGTAGTTAATGTTGCTCAGCGAGGCTGGGAACGCATCGGCGATGACGGCACCGACAGCGACGCTGGGCCCAGCATTCGTGACGACAATTGTGTACGTCGTATTCGTGCCAGGGATCGCGGTCGCAGTTCCGTTCGTCTTCGTGATCTGAAGATCGGCTTGCGGTGTCAGCGGATCGCCATCGGTTCCCGTGTTGTTGCCCGGATTTGGATCGGTCGTGGTCGGAGGCGGCGTGACGACAGCTGTGTTCGTCAACGTTCCAGTTGCCGCCGGGTTGATGGTCGCTGAAACCGTGTAGGTAATGGTGCTTCCGACCGGCATCGTCACTGTGTCGCTGATGTTACCTGAGCCGCTGGCAGTAAAGCCTGAGGCACCGCCGGACGTGACCGCCGTATATGTCACACCCGTGAGTGCGACGGGCATGGTATCGACGACGGTTGCATTCGTCGCGATGCTAGGGCCGGCGTTGGTGACGACGATTGTGTAGGTGATAGCAGTTCCGGGGACGACGGATACGACCCCGTTGGTCTTAGTGAGGCTGAGATCGGCGGTCGGAATCAACGTGTCAGTATCCGTGGCCGTATTGTTGCCGGGCGTCAGATCAGTCGTGCCGACGGGCGGTGTCACGGTCGCCGTGTTCGACAACGAACCCGTCGCCGTCGAAGCGATCAAGGCCGTGGCCGTATAGGTAATCGTGCTGCCGACCGGCATGTTGACCGTGTGGTTAATGTTGCCGACACCACTCGCTTGGAAGCCACTGGCTCCGCCTGTTGCGATGGCTGTGTATGAGACATTGCTCAACGCGGCGGGGAATGTATCGACAACGCTGGCTCCCGTCGCAACGCTCGGTCCGGCGTTGGTGACGACGATTGTGTACGTCACGTTCGTTCCCGGAATTGCCGTGGCGGAACCGTCCGTCTTGGTGATCTGGAGATCAGCCTGCGGAGTCAATGTATCACCGTCGGTGCCCGTATTATTGCCGGGGTTCGGGTCGGTTGTGGTCGGAGGCGGCGTGACCGTTGCGGTGTTCGTCAACGTACCCGTCGCAGCCGGACTGATCGTGGCGGTGATTGTGTAAGTAATGGTGCTGCCGACCGGCATGTTGACCGAGTCGTTGATGTTGCCTGAACCGCTGGCGGTAAACCCAGTCGATCCGCCGGACGTGACAGCCGTGTACGTGACACCGGTCAACGCAGCTGGCATCGTATCGACGACAGTCGCGGCAGTGACATTGCTGGGACCGGAGTTGGTGACGACAACCGTATAGACGATGCCAGTGCCTGGGATGGCAGTGACGGCTCCGTCAGTCTTCGTAATCGAAAGATCCGCTGTCGGAATCAACGTGTCGGTATCCGTCGCCGTGTTGTTACCCGGCGTCGGGTCCGTCGTGCCAACCGGCGGTGTGACGGTCGCCGTGTTTGACAACGAACCTGTTGCAGCAGCGCTGATCAAAGCCGTAGCCGTGTAAGTAATGGTGCTACCGACAGGCATCGTGACCGTGTTGTTGATATTGCCTGAACCGCTTGCGGTGAATCCTGACGCACCGCCCGTTGCGACTGCCGTGTAGGTAATTGAGGACAACGTAGCCGGGAACACATCGGCGATGACGGCACCGACAGCGACGCTGGGACCAGCATTGGTGACGACGATTGTGTAGGTCGTATTGGTGCCGGGGATCGATGTCGCGGCACCGTTTGTCTTCGTGATCTGAAGATCGGTTTGCGGCGTCAACGTGTCCGTGTCCGTTCCTGTGTTGTTGCCCGGGTTCGGATCGGTCGTGCCGACAGGCGGCGTGACGGTGGCGGTGTTGGTCAACGTGCCTGTCGCAGCGGCGCTGATAGTTCCTGAAACCGTGTAGGTAATGGTACTGCCGACGGGCATAGTGACGGTGTCACTGATGTTACCTGAACCGCTGGCCGTGAAGCCTGACGCGCCGCCCGCCGTGACGGCTGTGTAGGTGACGCCGGTGATGGCTGCTGGAAGAGTATCAAGGACCGTCGCACCCGTGGCAATGCTGGGACCGGCGTTGGTGACGACAATCGTGTAGGTGATTGCAGTGCCCGGGACGGCAGTCGCGGACCCGTCGGTCTTGGTGATGCTAAGATCGGCGCGGGGCGTCAACGTGTCGCCGTCCGTTGCCGTGTTGTTGCCCGGCGTCGGATCGAACGTGCCGACAGGCGGCGTGACAGTGGCGGTGTTGGTCAACGTTCCCGTCGCTGTCGAACTGACGGTGCCTGTGAGCGTGTAGGTTATCGTACCACCGGTCGGAATGTTGACGGTGTCATTGATGTTGCCTGAACCGCTGGCTGTGAAGCCCGTTGAGCCACCGGTTTGAACAGCGGTATACGTCACGCCGGTGATCGCGGCAGGCACATTATCGACGACCGTCGCTGCTGTGACATTGCTGGGACCGGCGTTGGTGACGACGATTGTATACGTGATCGCTGTTCCGGGAATTGCCGTGGCCGAACCGTCGGTCTTCGTGATCTGAAGATCAGCTTGAGGCGTCAACGTGTCGGTATCTGAAGCCGAGTTATTTCCCGGCGTCGGGTCAGTCGTGCCTGGAGGAGCCGTGACGGTGGCGGTATTCGACAACGTACCGACCGCAGCAGGGCTGATGGTGGCCACGGCTGTGTAGGTAATTGAACTTCCGACCGGCAGCGTGACGGTATGGTTGATGTTGCCTGTCCCGCTCGCTGGCGCACCTGACGAACCGCCAGCAAACACGGTTGTGTAAGAGACGTTGGTAATGGACGCCGGGAAGGTATCGGTGACGGTGGCATTGACAACAGCGCTGGGGCCTGCGTTGGAAACAACGATTGTGTAAGTCGTCGTCGTTCCCGGAATCGCGGTTGCGACGCCGTCCGTTTTGGTAATCGAGAGATCTGCAATGCCAGAGAGGCCGTCGGTGTCTGTCGCAGAATTGTTGCCAGGTATTGGATCGGTCGTTCCAACTGGAACTGAAACGGTGGCGGTATTTGAAACCGAACCCGTGGCCGAGGCGTTAATGGTTGCCGTTGCCGTGTAGGTAATGGTGCTGCCAGCTGGCATGCTGACGGTGTTGTTGATATTACCCGAACCACTGGCCGTGAAACCGGTAGCTCCTCCGGTGGCGACGGCTGTGTAGGAAATACCTGTCAAGACAGCCGGGAAGGAATCAATAATGGTCGCGCCTGTTACATCGCTGGGGCCGTTGTTCGTCGCGACGATCGTATACGTGACGGATGTCCCCGCTGTGGCCGAGAGCACGCCGTCGGTCTTGGTGATCGCGAGATCAGCGCTGGGAGCGGGCGTGTCAGTATCGGAGGCCGTGTTATTCGCTGGCGTCGGATCTGACGTCGTCGTCGAAACGTTGACGATGTCGGTCAAGTTGCCGGTGGCGCTTGACGGAACGCGAACGACGAGCGTGAAGACTTGCGGAGTGCTGGGCGCGAGCGTTGGGCGAGTCGCGGTGATCGTGCCGTTGGCTCCGACTGCTGTGCTGTCCGTGCGCGTCCAACCTGACGGAACGACGAGCGAGACGAACGTGGTGCCAGCGGGCAATGGGTTGGAAAGCAGAAGATTCTGTGCATCGCTCGGTCCGGCATTATTGACTGTGATTGTGTACGTCACATCGGTACCAGCCGTGTACGTCGCGCTACCATCGGTGATCGTGACAGAAACATCAGACGACGGTGACGGCGTATCCGTATCGGTGCCAGGATTATTTCCGGGCGTCGGGTCAGGCGTGGTGGAGGTGACTGTACCGGTGTTGACAAGGTTCGTTGTCAACGCGGCGGACGTGTTGATAGCGATGGTGAAGACTTGAGGAGCAGCACCGGCGACGAGCGTCGGACGTGTGACCGTGATCGTGCCGTTGGCTCCGATGGCCGTGCTGTCGGTGCGCGTCCAGCCTGACGGAATCGTGATCGAATTCAACGTCGTTCCCGCAGGGAGAATGTCGGTCATGGTCAAGCCTTGCGCGTCGCTGGGACCGCTGGTGTTGTTGACGGTGATCGTGTAGGTGACGACAGTTCCTGGGACGTAAGTCGCGCTGCCGTCTGTCTTGCTTGAGGACAAGTCCGCGCTGGGCGCAGGCGTGTCGGTGTCGGTCGCCGTGTTATTGGCTGGCGTCGGATCAGAAGAGGCGCTGCTAACGGTGACGGTGTCAACCAAGTTGCCCGTCGCATTCGACGGAATGCGTACGACGAGCGTGAATGTTTGTGCTGGGGCACCGGCAGCGAGCGTTGGGCGCGTTGCCGTAATCGTGCCGTTGGCTCCGACGGCTGTGATGTCTGTGCGGCTCCAACCGGCAGGCAAAGCCAACGAGACAAACGTCGCACCCGCCGGCAACGGATTCGAGAGCAACGCGTTTTGCGCATCGCTAGGACCTGCGTTGTTGACGACGATTGTGTACGTCACATCGGTACCAGCCGTGTACGTCGCACTACCATCCGTGATCGTGACGGAAAGATCCGAAGAAGGTGACGGCGTATCGGTATCGGTGCCGGGATTATTGCCCGGCGTCGGGTCAGGCGTTGTGGAGGTGACTGTGCCAGTGTTGACGAGGTTCGTCGTCAACGCGGCTGAGGTGTTGATCGCGATGGTGAAGACTTGAGGAGCGGCACCGGCGACGAGCGTCGGGCGTGTGACAGTGATGGTGCCGTTTGCACCGATAGCGGTGCTGTCGGTGCGGGTCCAACCCGACGGAATCGTGATTGAGTTCAAGGTCGTTCCGGCAGGGAGAATGTCGGTCATGGTCAAGCCCTGCGCGTCGCTAGGACCGCTGGTGTTGTTGACAGTGATCGTGTAGGTGACGACAGTTCCTGGGACGTAAGTCGCGCTGCCGTCAGTCTTGCTTGAGGACAAGTCGGCGCTGGGCAACGGCGTGTCGGTGTCCGTAGCCGTGTTGTTTGCAGGCGTCGGATCAGATGAAGCACTGCTGACGGTAACGGTGTCCACCAAGTTGCCGGTCGCGTTGGACGGAATGCGAACGACGAGTGTGAAGGTCTGGGCTGGCGCACCGGCGGCGAGCGTCGGGCGAGTCGCTGTAATCGTGCCATTCGCGCCGACCGCTGTGCTATCCGTGCGAGACCAACCGGCAGGCAATGCCAAGGATACGAACGTCGCACCCGCCGGCAACGGATTCGAAAGCAACGCGTTTTGAGCATCGCTGGGACCGGCGTTGTTGACGACGATTGTGTACGTGACGTCAGTTCCGGCTGTGTACGTCGCACTTCCATCCGTGATCGTGACGGAAAGATCCGAAGAAGGTGACGGCGTATCGGTATCGGTGCCGGGATTATTGCCCGGCGTCGGGTCAGGCGTTGTGGAGGTGACTGTGCCTGTGTTGACGAGGTTCGTCGTCAACGCGGCGGATGTATTGATCGCGATGGTGAATATCTGAGGAGCCGCACCGGCGACGAGCGTCGGGCGTGTGACGGTGATCGTACCATTGGCTCCGATGGCTGTGCTATCCGTGCGTGTCCAACCTGACGGAATCGTGATCGCGTTCAAGGTCGTTCCCGCAGGGAGAATGTCGGTCATCGTCAAACCTTGCGCATCGCTGGGACCGCTGGTGTTGTTGACGGTGATGGTGTAAGTGACGACAGTTCCCGGGACGTATGTCGCGCTGCCGTCAGTCTTGCTTGAGGAAAGGTCGGCGCTAGGTACGAGGGTATCCGTATCGGTCGCGGAATTGTTCCCGGGCGTCGGGTCGATTGTTCCGCTAGGCACAGCGACGGTCGCAGTGTTGGACAGCGAAACGGTTGCGCCGGAGCTGATCGCCGCAGTTGCCGTGTAGGTGATGGTGCTTCCGACCGGCATGTTGACGGTGTGGCTGATGTTGCCTGAGCCGCTGGCGGGTGCGCCTGTTGCGCCGCCTGCCGAAACGGTCGTGTAGTTTACGCTCGTGATTGCAGCCGGAAACGTGTCGGTAATCGTTGCGCCGGTGACTGGGCTCGGACCTGCGTTGGTGACGACGATGGTGTACGTCACGCTGCCGCCGGGTGTGGCAGATGCGACGCCGTCGGTCTTAGTGATCTGCAAATCAGCGGTGGGCGTGAGCGTGTCGGTGTCGGTCGCGCTGTTGTTTCCCGGCGTCGGATCGGTCGTTCCCGACGGAACTGTAACTGTGGCTGTGTTTGATACCGACACCGTCGCACTTCCGCTAATCGTTGCATTCAACGTGTAGGTGATCGTGCTGCCGACGGGTATGTTGACGGTGTCGTTGATGTTGCCACTGCCGCTGGCGGTTGCTCCGGTCGCTCCGCCTGCGAGGACAGAAGTATACGTCGGGGTGAGCAACACTGCAGGAATGGTATCGGCAACCGTCGCGCCCGTCACGTCGCTGGGACCGGCGTTGGTGACGACGATGGTGTACGTAATGGCGCTTCCGGGGATGGCGTTTGCTGCACCGTCCGTTTTGGTGATTTGAAGATCGGCTGACGGAGCAGCGGTATCGGTGTCAGTCGCTGAATTATTGCCCGGTGTCGGGTCGCTTGTGGTGCTTGAAATCGTGGCCGTGTTCGGCAGGCTTGTCGTGCGGCTCGATGGGACGTTGATGACGACCGTGAAAACTTGCGACGCAGCTCCAGCCGCAAGCGTTGTTCGAGTTGCAGTGAGTGTTCCGTTGGCTCCGACGGCGGTTGAATCGGTGCGCGCCCAGCCGGACGGAATCGTGATGGAATTCAACGTCGTTCCGGCAGGCAACACGTCGCTGAACGTCAAGCCTTGTGCATCGCTGGGGCCGCTGGTGTTGGTGACTGTGATTGTGTAACTGACTGTACTGCCCGGAGTGTAAGTGGCACTACCGTCGGTCTTGGTGATAGCAAGGTCGGCGCTGGGCGCGGGGGTGTCGGAGTCGGTGGCTGAGTTGTTTCCCGGTGTCGGGTCGCTGGTCGTCGTGGAAATCGTCGCGGTGTTGTCCAGATTGGTCGTGAGGCTTGAAGCGACATTCAAGACAATCGTAAAGACTTGCGATGCAGCGCCGGCGACGAGAGTGGGGCGCGTCGCTGTGATGGTGCCGTTGGCTCCAATTGCGGTACTGTCGGTGCGTGTCCAACCTGCCGGGACCGTGATGGAATTCAAGGTCGTTCCGGTAGGGAGGATGTCACTGAACGTCAATCCCTGCGCATCGCTCGGACCACTGGTGTTATTGACGGTAATGGTGTAGCTGACAGTTGTACCTGGAACGAACGTGGTGCTGCTGTCTGTTTTGGTAATTGAGACATCGGCGCTGGGCGCAGCCGTGTCGGTATCGGTGGCGGAGTTATTGGTGTTATCGAGATCAAAGGTCGCGCTCGATATTGTGGCCGTGTTCGCCAAGCTTCCAGTTCGACCGGAGGTCGTGGCAAGCACTAACGTAAAGACCTGAGCAGCCGCACCTGAAACGAGGGCGGGGCGGGTGGCCGTGATGGTTCCGTTGGCTCCGACGGCGGTGCTGTCGGTGCGCGTCCAGCCTGCGGGGACAGCGAGTGACACGAACGTGGTGTTGGCGGGCATCACATCGCTGAAGACCAATGACGCCGCGTCGCTAGGACCTGCATTGTTGACTGTAATTGTGTAGGTCGTATTGGTTCCGGCTGTGTAGGTCGTGGTGCTATCGTTCTTGGTAATGGAGAGATCGGCAGAGACGATGGGCAACAAGTAGTCTTCGATTTCACCGTGGCCAGTTGCGTCGGTGCCGGTTGGGAGGACGACCGTGTTATCGTCGGAAATACGCAAGCGGAGGTAACTGGTTCCGGCGACCAAGCCGGAGAGTCCTGACCACGTAAGGGTTACACTCTGCTGTGCTGCGCTCGCTGGGACAGAGACGGTGGCACGTTCCGAGGCGTCGAATACTCCGTTGCGATTAAAATCGATCCAGCCTTGAAGATTGCGTGCCGCGCCGGTATTGTTCAGGACAGAAACGGTCACGGAATACGTTGTCGCATTGGCATTGAGTGTTGCCAACGAGGCGACACCGTCTTCGTCGTTGGGTGTGCCGTTGGTGTCGTCACCGTTGGCAAGCGGGCCGTTTTGCGCAGACAGTTCGGCGTCCACTGTGGCACCAATACGGATCAACGTCGAGATCGCTTCAGCGGCGGGATCACCTGCTTCGTACGAAGCTGGCGCGTCGCCGAAATCGTAACGGTTGAATGTAAACGCGAAAATACAGTGTGCGTCGTTTGTTGAGTTTGTTTTGGTGATATCCTTGCCTGGGTACTTACCGATAAGTGTCGAGGTAATGTCCGAGTGGATCGTCGTACCCAAGTAGAATTGGCTGGTAATAGAACTATATTTAACGTGCCCCGTGCCTCGCAACAAACCCGTATCGCCGAGATAGTCGTTTCCGGTACCACTGATAAACGTCGAATAATCCTTGGTCGTCAGAGCACCATTGAACGTTGCGACGAAGATTTCAAGTCCGCCAGCAGCCACCGAGTTGAAGTAATTGCTGGTCGGCGTGGTGTTCAAGGTCGGGAAATTCGCCCCCGTTGTACCAAAGACGAGCACACGATCCTGGCCCGGATCGTACGCGAGGCCGCCGATGAGCTCCAAATCCGAGCCGCCGACGAACGTGCTTTGGAATCCGGCGCCCGCCGAGCCATTGATCGGAATGTAGGAGACGAAACAATCCTGTCCGCCACCATAAGTCGATTGCGATCCACCGGTGATTCCGGGAAAGTCCGTGGAGTTTGTATTACCTGCAACCCAAAAGCCAGTGTTCTTGGCAATGACCAAACACGTGCCAGCCTTATTGGTCCCCGTTGTCCCGTTGTCCGTACTGCCACCAAGGAACGAGAAGACGTTGAACGCGGCGGGTTTTGTTGCCTGTTCCGGAAGTACGCCAATTATAACCGTGGTCGTCCCAGTTGCTGTGGCCGTGATGGGATTGACGGTGCTCGGGTAAGCCGCGCCGACATTGGAATGAACGGCAAAACACAGCTTGCTGTTGTCGGGCGTCAGCGCCAGGGCGCAGAAGTTTTCAGAAAAATTTCCGCCGATGTACGTAGCCCAATCAGCGACAGGTGTGCCGCCTCCGTTTAACGTGTAACGAATAATGATGCCTTCGGTGGCTCCTGCGAACGTGGTATCCAATGTGGAGGCCGGAGGAACGAGCGTGTTGTCTGCGGCCGCAACGAGACCGCCGACATAGAATGAATTGTTATCCACGATGGCCAATGAATTAATCGTATTCATTGTATTGGGGATGCCGGTAAACGACTGGCTGCTCAAATTGGCACTGTAAATTTGCAGGGTGCCATCGGACATGGCTGCAAGAACGCGCCCGTCTGGAAACAATTCCATCACTGTGGGCGGTATGGTATTGGTCTGGTTTCCAGTGACCAGCGCACCGATACCCGTACTCGTCCACGCCGTAATGTTCATTCCATCGGGACTTAAGCGATAAATGTAGTTTTGACCCGTGCCCGATCCTTGAGCAAAGCCCGCATCGACTTCCAAATATTTACCGGCTCCGTATGTCGCATTACTCACATTTTCTTTGAGCCAGCCCATGCAGTAAACGCCAGCTGAATTGATTGCGATGGCGTACAAATACGAATCAAAAGTCGCTGCGGAGTCGTTCAAATCCATGTAAGTTGCCCAAACGACATTCGGATCGATGACCAGCGGTTGGTCCGCAACAATGTCGCCAGCGATAGCATAACGAATCTCATTAGTACTTTCGCCCACTGTCATGGTAGCGGTGACGAGGTGCTTTGTGCCGTTGATGACTTGATAGCTTTCAGGAATATGGAAGGCGATGTCCTGGTAGCGTAATTGCAGAGTGGCGGAACCGTCAGCGTTGAATTCGATGCCGTCCTGACCGTTGGCTGCGATGCGGATTTTTTCGTAGTCCTGCGCACGGGCGACGATCCAATCGAATTCGAGTGTGCCGCGTGCTGCGGAATAAAGACGCAGATCAATTCCGTCGTAAACGTTGTGCAAGGTGACTTCGTTGAATATCTCGGGGGTCAGCGCGGTGCCGTTGGGCTGCTGATAATGACCGGAGACGCTGGACGCACCGCCGGGGGTGATGCTCCACGTCGGGTTAGAGCCGGTGAAGGAGATGTTGACGGTTTGAAACCCGTCGTTCTGCTTCATCGGATCGACTTGGTTCGAGATCAGTTGAATGTGATTATCGTAGACGAGCGTTTTGCCGAACGCCGTTTTGAATCCATAACGCGCATCCGTCGGGAACTGGCCAACGTTCTTTTCGAACCAAATCTGGTTGGTTGAATTGCGGACGACGCTGTTGATCTGGTTGCGCTGATCGGCAGAGAGCGTTTGTGTTGCGTTGCCAGCGGGGGGATTGACACTCACGGGGCGCAACATGTCCGCGACGCTTTCAGCGTGGGCGACTGTCGCAAACAAGACACATGCGACGAGGGCCATAGCTGAGAGGCGAGTGCGCGTTCCGGAAATCGGAGCGCTGCTGAGTGAGTGCGTCGGACATGTTGATGCAGAAAACATAAATCCCCCTGACAAGTTTTGTCACTTTACATGGGTTACGATCAATCCATGCAGTCACGAATGCTATTGGGCAACGATTGAGCCAAATTCATTTTCGGGCAGGATGACGGCTGACTTGAGGGAAGTTTGTGCGAGTTGTTTATATAACTCGTTTTATAGCAATGTTTTATTATCGGACATTGCCACAGGGAGGAGGCATCCCTCTCCTTATATAAGCGCGTGAACAATTCT
>JBAXUS010000077.1:0-26928 GCA_037129555.1 Planctomycetota bacterium | reverse complement strand
CTCCAACTGGTATTCATACATACCTGCCGAAGCCCAATCTAAATAAGCATACTTCTTTTCATCAGGATTTGTGATGCGACCGGCGATCAAAGCAGGATTGACTTTGACCCATTCTGAGCTTTCAACAGCACGGCGGTAAAGGTTGAATCCAGCGTTCTGATATTCGGATACGGCGGTCCAAGAGACATTGATGCCAGCGCCTTCGGACTGCGCGGCGAAATCGGAGACTTTGACAGGGGTGACGGAACCATCGATGGACAACAACACTTGCTTTGACGTGACGTTGACGTTTAAGTATGAGACCTTGACGTTGGTAACGCTAACAGGCTTGTTCAAGATATTGACCGTAAAACCCGCGCCTGTGTTCCATGTGTTCGACTGCACGATCACAAATTCACCGGTGCCGGTGAACCCCGTCAAATCGACGTTCAAGATACCGCCCGCTGGATTAAGGTTCGCCGTTGAACCCGCATTGGTGAGAACGAGCTTATCGATGGCGCTGGGCGATTGTGCGCGGATATTAAGCGTTCCGCCGCCGCTGAAATTCGCGCCCGCCGCAGTGAATGTACCCGTCGCTCCGCCGGGGATACCCGGGGCGACCGTTCCACCCGTCACTACCATGTCACTGGTGATCGATCCTGTTCCAGCCAAGGTTCCAGCGCTGACCGTCGTTGTACCGGTGTAGGTGTTCGTACCGGTGAGGGTCAAGGAGCCAGACCCGATCTTGGTGATGGCCAGAGTTCCCGTAGTGTTCGTGATGGTTCCCCCAAACGTGCTGCTGGTGTTGTTGTTACCAATCGTAAGAACCGACGCACCGGCGACGCTGTTGGTGATTCGTGTCGCGAACGTGCCGGAATTCACGGTCAGTCCGTTGATGGTTTCGCTGAACCCGTTGAGGTCGAGGATCACAGTGGCACCATTGTTGGCACCATTGATGGCGAAGACAACGTTGCCCGCGCTGGCTCCGTCGGGAATCACGTTCGAGGCACCGAGCTTCAAAGTGGTCGTGAGGTTGGCGACATTGGTCGTGTTGAAGATACCGTTGTAGATCGTGGTGTTGCCGGTGTAGTTGTTGTTCGGGTTGGAAAGGATGAATATTGAATTTTGGGTGGCGGTATTGAGCATTCCGTAGAAGTCGATGCCGAAGGGGCCGGTGATCTGGCCGCTGACGGTGCTTGTCGAGCCACTGAACTTTCCGATCCGCGAGTTGTCCGCCAGCGTGATGGTGCCGGACAAGTTGATGGCACCGTCCAGGCGGATGGCTCCATCGAAGTTGGCCTGGGTGTCGCCCTCGGCGAAGCCTATACCGGAAATGGTGATGTTGTTCGCGTAGGTTCCAGCAATGCCAGGGAAAAGCTGACCGCCGCCCGAGCCATTGCCGACGACGGTGATCGCGGTGTTCGGGGAGAGAGCGCCGGTAACGTTTCCAGTGATAAGGCGAGTTTTGTTGCCACTGATTAAGGTGGGTCCGCTGTAACTGTCTCCGCCGCTCTGCATGGTGAAATCCTTGCCTCCGTCGATAGTGACACCACCAGCGCCACTGATGGTCGCGACCGTGCCAAGGGTTAGGGAGGTGGAGGTGTTGCTATATCGGAAGGTCGAACCCGCGCCGATGGTAATCGCCGCGTTGTAGGCGGCCACCAGATTTCCGGTGACCCGCAATGTGCCGCCGCCGCTGATGGTCGTCGCACCGGTGAAGGTGTTAGCCCCGGCGAGTACAGTTGTGCCCGTGCCGTTCACGGTCACGGGATTCACTCCAAAGGCCAGAATGGGCGAGGTGAAGGTGACGGTGCCGGTGTTGACGTTATTGATGCTGATCGTGTTCGCGGTGGCGACCGTGTTCACACCCGTTCCCCCGGTGATGTTATAGGTGTTGGTGCCAGTGCCGCCAAAGTTCCACGTGTTGTTGCTCAGGGTGACCCCGGTGTTCAGCGTGAGCACGCCGTTGGACGTAGTCGTGTCCACGGTGATGCTCTTGGCTGATTCCGAACTCGTGACGGCAAGACTGGAGCTGCCAACCGCTGCAGCACCGCCTGCGTTGTTGTCCACCCGGTAGTCGATCGTGCTAACCGCCCCGGAAGCGGGTAGAAGAGTGGTTCCAGTGGTCTGGCGGATCACCTGATTGGATCCGTCAACGGTGGCCAAGCCGAAGCCGCCAGCATCACTGACGGTGAAGCCGGAGTTGATGGCGTTGCCCGCAGTCTGCCCGGTCAGGACTACAATGGATGTGCCAACGGCAGGTGTGCTGGCATTGGCTCCACCGGCGGTGGTATTGAAGTTCAGCGAAGAAACAGCCCCGGCGGACGTGAGAGCACCCAAGGTAAGCGTTTCATTGGCGGCGAGCAGGATGTTGCTGCCGGTGTTTGCTGTGGTGGTCAGGCCGTTCAAGGTTTGCGTACCGGTGCCGGTGAGCTGCAAGGTGCCGCCGCCCAAGGTCAAGGCGGAGGTCGTGGAGAGAATGTTGGAAGCGACACCCCCAAAGCCCAAAGTCAGGTTGCCTGCGTTGATGATCGTCGCGCCAGTGTAAGTGTTCGTGCCAGTAAGGGTCTGGGTACCGGCCCCAGTCTTGGTGAGGGTCATGCCAGCCGCGCCGTTGGCGATACCGCTGGTAGTACCGGAATAGGTGGCGCTGACGCCCAAGCCGGGATTCAGTGTCAGGGCCGTCAAGAGGGTGTAACCACCGGTGGCAGAGGTGAACACCGTAGATAGATCCTTGCTACCAGTGAGTCCGCCCAAGGTCATGGTGGTCGCGCTGATCCGCAGACCGGCGCTCGCGCTGCCGGTGATGCTGTTGGTGGTATCTAATACGCTGTTCTGGAGGCCCGAAGCATTGGTAATTTGGAGAACGCCGGCGCTAATGGTCGTCAAGCCGTTATAGGTGTTGGCAGAGGCGAGGACGATTTGGCCGGCGCCGGTCTTGGTGAGACCGGAGGCGGTGGCGCTGCTGTTGCTGATGACGCCGCTGATGGTGAAGCCAACGCCGGCCGCAAAGTTACTGTTGGTTTGCGTGGAGGTGAAGGTGCGGGTAGCGCCGTTGAGATCGATGCCGTTATTCAGATTGCCAAGGCCGTTGGCGTTCATTCGATCGGGTGCGTTGCCTAGAAAAACGGTCGGATTGAAGAAGCCGGTTGCTATGCCTTGGCCCGAAGCGCCCCACACGAGCGTGGAACCGGCGGTTCCTATCAAGAAGGTCGAGCCGGTGCCACCCTCACCACTGAAGCCGCTGGTGCCACCAGTGATCTGGATTTGGTTGGCACCCGTGCCAAGGCCGCCGGTCCAGGTGAAACCACTACCGAAGCGACCGCCCAGATAACCTCCGGTGATCTTAGTGTTTTTCCCGGTAAAGAAGGTTGCAGGCGTTTGGAATCCGACGTAGCCGCCATTCACCACGATATCACCCGTGAAGGTAAATGTGGGCGTTAGTGTGGTGTTCACAATGAGCTGGCCCGTTCCGTTCTTGATGATGCCACCCGCGCCGCTGATGCCAGCCGCATTGTTATCAAAACTGAAGGAACCGGCACCATCAAAGGTCAGCGAGCTGCCGTTCAGATTAATGACGTTGCCAATGTTCATTGTGCCACTGCTATTTCCGATGGTTGAAGCACTCCCTAGGATGATGGCCCCGGCATAGGTCGAGTTCCCGTTGCCGATCAGTGCCCCGGTGCCGCCGATGCCACTGCCATTGAGCGTCAACGCATTCGTCCCGGTCATCGCCGTGGCGTTCATATCGAGCACTGCTCCACTGACAACGCTCACTGCACCGGAATTGGCGCCTAATGCGGTGGCGTTCCCGACTCTTAGTGTTCCAGCACTGATGGTGGTGCCGCCGTTGTATGTATTGGCGCCGGAGAGAGTCACCGTGCCAGTGTCAGCTTTGGTCAGGCTGCCGCTGCCTAAGACGACACCGCTGACCGCGAGGGTCTTGCCGCTGGCGACGTTCCAAGTCTGGTTCGCACCCAGCGCAAGATTCGCGCTGATGGTGTTGGTGGCATTGGCAAACGAGGTCACGGAGATGGCGCTGCCCGCCGTCACCGTCGCAAGGGCCGCTGTGGTCGTAGCTGCGGAGCCGGACGTACTGTTGAGGGTAATCGTGTTGGGGCTGCTGGCGATGGTCACTGCCGTGCTGTCATTGAAGGTGATGCTGTTCACGTTCATGTCGGAGAGGCCCGTGATGACGTTGGCCTGCTGCGCGGCACCGGTCGCACCGAAGATGAGGTTACTTGTGCTTCCGGGTGTAAGGCCCGATGCCGTGGCCGATGCGTCAGATGCCCAGTTGCTGAGGGCGCCGGTCGAAACAGTCATCGTACCGAGGAAACCCGTGACCTGACCACCACGCCAATAGGCGTCAGTCAGGGGGGCCAAGAAAGTTGGAGAGCCAAGGCTCACGGTCGTCGCTGTCTTGGTAATCGTCGCGGTGAAGTTGGTGTTGTTGGCCAACAAGTAAGTCGCGTTGTTAAGAGTCGAGCCGGCACTAGTTAGGGCGGTAATGAGGGTTCCACCGGTTCCTGAAGGGGTGACGCTGCGGATGTCGAGCACGACGTTTCCAGCTACCGACGTGGCTGTGCCTGCGGTGGTGAAGTTGTCGAGCGATCCACCGTTCCAATCGAATGACATGTAAGAGCCTGCGGCCAGGGTCAAACCAACGCCCGTTGTAGCGCCAGTGGTTGCGCGCGCCGTGCCATCGGCCAGGCTGAAAGTGCCGCCTGTGCTTACCGCCAGGGTCCCAGCGCTGGGCATATTAAAGGCTCCGCTCAGCAACAGAGTGCCTGCGCTCACAGTGGTTCCTAGGGTGTAGGCGTTGGTGTTGGCAAGAGTCAACCTGCCAGTGCCTGCCTTGGTCAGCAAACGTACCCCGGTAATCTGCGCGTCAACGAGCAGGTCCTCACTCGCGCCGAAACCTTGTCCGACAGTGAAACTGCGATTAGCGGCACCCAGCGCCAACGCCGTGCCGGAGATTTGCGCCTTGCCGGTGGTCACGGCAGTGAATGTCACATCGCCGCCGAGTGTGATAGTGCCAGTCCCGGCATTGACCACGCTGGTGAAGCCAGCGACTGGGGTGATGCCCAAGGTGCCGATCGTTAAGTTGCCGCCGCCTGCGGTGTTGATGATCGGTGTCGTGCTTGTACCCGCGCCGGTGGCCGTGATCGCCACGTTACCGATGGTGTCCGACGCGCCGTTGAAATCCAAGATGCCGCGACCGAGGAGGTTCACCGCGCCAGCGCCCATCATGTCGGGGTTGGTGGTGGAGGCGGCATACCGCACGGTCGCTGCCGTCACTCCAGCGGAGCCGACCGTCAGGCCGTTGGCTGCGATGGCATTGACGGCGTTCGAGCCATTCAACTTGCTTAATACCAACGTTCCTGCGCTCACCGTCGTCAAGCCGGTGTAGGTGTTCGCCGTGCTGCCGGAAAGAGTGAGGGTACTGGTGGCGGAGGTATTTTTGTTCAGGATACCGGCAGTTCCGGTGATCGCGCCCGAGAATATCTGGTCCGCACTGGATGAATAATTAAATGTCCCCACGTTGGAGATCGCCCCGGCGTAGTTACCGCTGCCCAAGGAGCCGCTGCCACTGATGGTAAGCGGGAAAGCGGTACCGATGGTTGTGCCACCGGTATAGGTGTTCACGGCACTCATGCTGACGCTAGTCATTCCAGTGAACGTCAGGCCAAAGCCGTTGCCACCGTCGGAAACTACGCCACCAAGATTAAGACTAGGGGCTGTTGCGCCGGTCACTGTCCTGCTTCCACCGCTCAGAAGGACAGTCCCGTTATTATTCCAAACCATCGAGCCGGCTGTTACGCGACTTTCCAGGCCAAAGTTACCACTCCAAATATTCGGATTAGTGGTGGTGAGTGTCTGACCTGCCCCGCCTGATTGAGATGAGGAAAGCTGCCCGCCCGCGAGGGTCAGTGTTCCCGTGCCGATAGCGGCAGCATTAGTACCGACAAACACCCTCCCCCCAAGGAGATTAAAACCACCACTGTAATTGTTGGTGGTCGCAGAGACCATTGTGAGGTTACCCGCCACCATCGTCACGCTGCCAGCACCGGTGATCTGGTTAGCGAAGTTGGTGCCTTGGGTAAAAGCGAAGTCAGCGGCATTGTTATTGAAGGCGAGATTCCCGCCGGTGGCGACGGTAATGGAACTACCCGTAGCCAGAGTGCCGCTGGCACCGCCGTTGCCGAGTTGCAGGGTGCCGGCGTTAATGGTGGTTGCCCCGGTGTAGGAGTTCGCGCCGGTGAGGATGAGGGAGCCCGCGCCGACCTTCGTGAGGGCGAAGCCGGTGCCGCTGACGACGCTGGAGATGGTGATATTCCCGCTGCCGCCGATCGAGCTGTTGCTTTGCAGGGCGACAGTGCCCGTTCCCATGTTACTGATGGTCGAAGTGGTCCCGGTATTGTTGATCAGCGCACCGCCGCTGCTGATGCCCGTGCCGTTGAGATTGAGGATGCCGTTCAGGGCATTAAAGTCCTGGCTATTGCCGTTGAGGTCCAGCACGCCGCCATTGCTGACCGTAAAAGTGTTGGCGCCATATATCTGGAAGTTGCCGCTTCCCGACAACTGCACGGTAGAACCGCTTGCAACGGAGGCATTGCTGCCGATAGCATGGATGAGAGTCGAGCTTGCCTTGTTAAGGATCACCGTGCCGCTGTTGGCGCTCACCGAAAGGGCAAGGGAATTGTTATCTGCCGTGCCGCCGAGGGTGAGCGTTCCCGCCCCGACCTTCGTGATGGCACTGCCGCCACCGGTAACCCGCGTCAGCGACATATTCCCCGACCCGCCCACCATGAATAAATTGGCAGCAGCGATGTCGCCCGTAATGCTGGCAGCCGTGCCGGAATTGTTGATCAGCGCCCCAACGCCTGTCGCGCCCGTGCCGATGATGGCGCCGAACGGTTCCGCGATAGTCTGGCCATTGAGGTCCAGCGTGCCTCCGCTGACGATGGTCGTGATACCGGCTGTCGTGCCGAGTGCTGTGGCATTCCCTACGACCACCGTGCCCGCACTAATCGTGGTGATCCCCGTGTAGTCGTTGGCGCCGGAGAGGGCGAGTGTGCCGGCACCGGTTTTGTTGATGTCGAATGTACCACTGACGATTCCCGAGGCCGTCAGCGTATTGCCCGAGTTCGCATTCCAAGTCTGGCTGGCGCCCAGTGCGACTGGCGTGCCGATTGAAATACTGACAGTGGACGCCGTCATATCAATACCGCTGGTCAGCGTTAGTGTACCCGCACCGGTGATGGTGATGTTCGTCGATGGGCTCAACACGCTGATGCTGCCCCAGGAACTACTGGTCGCCAAGGTTAGCCCAGCACCCAGCGATGTGCTGCCCCATGTAGCCGCGTCTGCTGCGGTAGGCGCAGTGCCTCCCCAGCTTGCGCCAGCGGTCAGATCTGTGCCTGCCGCATCTTTAGTGACAGTTGCCGCCTGTGCCGAAGGCGAAGCGCAAAGTACCATCAATGCGGCGCAGAAGACAGCAAGGAGCAGAGTGCGGAACGTCGAGAAGGGGCGGACGACGGCCTGTGTTTCATTCAATTTGTTTTTGTTCATTGCACTTCTCTCCGTGTGAATTCGATCAATAAGACCATTGCGTTTATTTTTGATCATTTTGGCTGGCCGTTGATACATGCAACACTTATCAAAAGTCTTCTTGAGGAACTGCGGCTGAATTGAAGCGATTCGTTGCCACGAGCACAACGCCTCATTAAAACGGTCAATTTGCGTCAATATGCATAAGAAACTAACGCACTTCGCTCAAAGCAACGTTAAAGCATCAATAGGATATTGTCTTTGAATTGATAAGCATCTTTCCTTAACCAATTGCCCAAATTTGCACAAAAACGAAGCCGCATCGGCACGGGTTTGATAGACGCATAATTTGGGCCAAATCGTGATAGTTCAATTTAAGTCGGGTTGTCTGGGCGCCCGCTTTTCGTCATGCGAGCGATCCTCGGCCTCTTTCTCCCGGAAGAGTTGAAGTGTGAAGAGGAACTGGCCGCACTTCAAAAAGACGAAAAGACATTCAAGACTGAACTCGAAGGGTTTGAGCGCGAACCTCTGTTTCGGAAAACCTACACACGGAGGAAGTACGAAAGCACCTGCGTGCGGAGCATCGCCGGTTGGTTTACGAAGTTGCCTTTTGTACTGGCTTGCGTGCGAACGAACTGCGTTCGCTCACGATCAACCATCTCGATCACGAATGCTGCTGTTTGCGGTTGGATGCGGCTTGGGCGAAAGCTCGCAAAGAAGTTTTCCATCCGCTTGCGCGCTGGCTGATGGACCGGCTGAAATCCTTCGCGGAGACGGGCAAGGCACAAGAACTCTATCGGGATTTCCACGAGCGCTTTTATCGGGCCGGCAAGCCGCTGAATGTCCCGACGAATCCATTGCTCTACGTCCCGAGCCACCCGTCTCGCGATCTGGGCAAGGACATGAAGGCGGCAGGGGTGCCAAAGTGGGCGCCAGGTGGAAAAGTTGATTTCCATGCACTGCGCGTGGCATACTCAACTTTCGTGGTCGAGGCGGGGGCGAACGTCAAAGAGGCTCAAACGCTTGCCCGACACACGGATCCCAGGATAACGATGAATGTTTACACCCGGACGCGCTCAGACCGATTGGGTGTGTTGGCGGAAACCGTGAGCAATACGATCAAAACGCAATCCGTCGTGGCTGTGCAACGGACGGGGACGGATGGTTCGATTGTAAATGATGGAGTCAACAATGATGGGGCCGTTCCCGCCGCTGAAACAGCGGCGGGAACGGCACTATTACGGCACCAGCCCCGGACGGGGATGGCGGCTGTTTCTACAACCTCTATTCTCGGCAGAGGTTTAAGTGCTTCCGAAATCAATGGAGGCGGCGGGAATCGAACCCGCGTCCCAAGATACTTCCAATAGGGCTTCTACGCGTGTAGTTTGGCTACTTTACAGCCTCCTCGCCTCGTCCTGCGGCTCAAACTCGCCGGACTTTGGCCAGCCCGATTAATCTCGCTTGAACCCCTTCGGACAGGAGAAGTTCAAACCAGCTTGCATTAGTGACGCAAACGTGGATGCCGCAAGCGGGGCTTCCACATCCGCGTGGCTGGAGCTAACTTCCGTTAGGCAGCCATGGCCAGGTTACCCTGGACTGCAAAAGGATTCGCAGTTAAAACGTGCCCGGTTTTTTACGAGGCCTCCGTGCAACCTCGACGCGCCGCCACCATCTTCTGTGATCCGGTCGAAACCTGTTCGCCCCCTTGGCGTTCAGTTATGACTATAATACCTCATCCCCGTTGAAACGCAAGACCTCTCATCCGTATATACTCTCCGCAGAACTGCAATTCGTTTTATCCAAACTCACAAATCAAGCGGTGTACACATAGTATCGAATCATCATTTTTTATCGCGAGCGAAAAGTTATCATGAACTTGAATTGGAATCTGAAACGAATGCTGTGTGTCGTGGCGTTGTGGGCTGTGGCGTGGGCGGGGGCTCGGGAAGTAATGGAGTCCGCTCGAACGTTGCCGGTCGCGGCCGATGTCGATGTGCTGGTCGTCGGTGGTGGAGTAGGCGGTGTAGCGGCGGCGGTCGAGGCAGCTGCAAAGGGCGCGAAAGTCTATCTCGCGGCACCGCGTTCCTATTTGGGCGAGGACATCTGTGAGACCTATCGCTTGTGGCTCGAACCTGGCGAGACGCCCACGACGGATTTGGCGAAGGAAATGTTCCAAGCGGCGGCTCAGGAAGCGAAGGTTTCGGCAGGCGTGAAGTTCTCGTATACGACGGATCGAAAATCGTTTACGAAACACGCCGACACAACTCCGCCATCGCGTTTGAGTGACGGTAAATGGGGCGACGCGGCAACCGAGAGCGTACAGTTCAACGGTGATGTTGCCGTGACATGCGACTTCGGCAAACCGGTCGGATTGAAGGCTCTGCATCTGATGGCGTTTCAGCGTCCCAACGATTTTGAGATCGAATCCCTCGTGCTATCGATCAGCGATGACGGCAAAATCTGGAAGCCGTTTTCAGCCGTCAAGAACGACAAGCGCGGCCTCGGTAAAGTTGACGACAAAGCCTTTGACCTCGCGGCTCCATTGGTGTCAACGACTCGCTTCGTAAATGTGTTGATCAAAAAGACCGCTGAATCCGACCGCGTTTTGTTGGGCGATTTGGTCTTCGAAAGCGACGCTCCGTCAGCTCCAGTTGCTGCGGTTGCGACAGCGAACACGCCCGTCCCAGCGACACCGATGCAGATCAAACGCACTCTCGATCAAGCGCTGATCAAAGCGAACGTCACCTTCTTATATGGTTGCTATCCGACGGAAGTATTGCGCGATGCGAAGGGCCGGCCGGCGGGCGTGGTCTTCGCGAATCGTTCCGGGCGTCAAGCCGTGATAGCGAAGGTGATCATCGACACGACAGCACGCGGGATCGTCGCGCGACTAGCGGGCGCGGCGTTCAATCCGTACCCAAATGGTACGCAGGAATTCCGCTTCAACGTTGTCGGCGGAGCAGTGGTCAAGAACGACGCGATTACGGTCCGCGAACGTCCAAACGTTATCACCGTGCGCGATACGAAGGGCGGCTTGCATCCGATTACGGAATACTCGGTCAAGGTTGCGATGAAAGACGATAGCTTCGGTTCGTTCGCTGCGGCTGAACAGATTGCTCGCGATTTGACCTGGAACAAGCAGGTCGTAGACGCGTCGGAGACGCCGTACCAAGTCGCACCCGATGGTGTTGTGACGGACGCGCCATTTCTGGGCCCGTGGCAGGATGCAGAGGGTTTGAATTTGAGGGCGCTCCAGCCAAAAGGTTTCGGCGAAATCTTTGTGTTGGGATCCTGCGCCGATGTATCACGCAGCGCGGCGGCGGATTTAATACGACCGTTGAACATCATGGCCGTCGGAACGCGCGTGGGCGCGGCGGCGGCTGAAGTAGCAGCGAAGACTTCCGCCCGCGAAGGTGTGATCGTGCCGGGACGAAAGTCGGCGACTGTTGAAAAGAACGGAGACGTCCGCGAAGTCCAGGCGTTCGCAAGTCCGCGCTATGCGTCATCGAAAACGATTCAATCGGAAGCAAGCGCGGTCCCTGTCATCGGCGAATACGACGTGGTCGTCGTCGGCGGTGGAACGGGCGGTGCGCCAGCTGCGATTTCGGCGGGGCGGCAAGGTTCGAAAACGCTGATGGTCGAGTATCTGCACACGCTTGGCGGTGTCGGGACGACCGGATTGATCAGCATTTATTATCACGGAAACAAAGTTGGATTCACGCATGAAGCCGACGTTGCGATTGAAAAAATGCAAGGCACTGAATTGAAGACGAAAGCAGTCGAATGGATGCCGGACGTGAAGGCTGAATGGTACCGGAATGAGATGCGCAAAAATGGCGTGGACATCTGGTGCGGGACGCTCGGTGCCGGGGCATATGTTGAGAATGGAAAAGTGCGCGGCGTGGTCATCGCGACGCCGTTTGGGCGCGGCGTGGTGCTTGCAAAAGTCGTCATCGATTCAACCGGCAACGCCGACATCGCAGCAGCTGCGGGCGCGGAATGTACTTACACGGCGGAGTCGGAAGTGGCCGTGCAAGGAACCGGATTGCCGCCCCGCAATCTCGCCCCGCGCTATTTGAACACCGATTACACATACGTTGACGAGACCGATGTCTTTGATATTTGGCGCGCGTTTGTGATGGGGCGGCAGAAGTACAAATCGGCGTACGATCTCGGGCAGTTGATCGACACGCGCGAGCGTCGGCGCATCGTTGGCGATGTGGAAATCTCGCCGTTGGACGCGACGCTTTCGCGCACGTGGCCGGACACCGTTGTGATTAGCGACAGTAATTTTGATTCGCACGGTTACACAATTCACCCGCTCTTTTTGCTGCGCGCTCCGGACAAGAAAGCCATTAAAGTCCCGGTGCCGTACCGGGCGCTTTTGCCCCGGGGCGTGGACGGAATTTTGGTGACAGGATTGGGAGTCAGTGCGCACCGCGACACGTTGCCGCTGATCCGCATGCAGGCAGACATTCAGAACCAGGGATACGCGGCGGGAATCGCAGCGTCGATGGCATCGAAAGCGAATCAACCGCTGCGCTCAATCGATGTGAAAGCGTTGCAGAAGCAATTAGTTGATATCGGAAATTTGCCGGGCACCGTGCTCACGGAAAAGGATTCATTCCCGTTGCCCAAAGAGCGATACGTACAGGCAATTAAGGACGTCGTTGAGGATTTCAAAAGCCTCGATGTCCTGCTGACTGATCCAGACATATCGAAACCACTGCTTCGAAACGCGCTCGCTGCAACCGGAGTCAATTCGGCCCAGCGCCGGACGTACGCGCATATTCTGGGCATGCTCGGCGACCCTGCTGCGGCGGACGCATTGATTGAAGAAATCAAGGTTTTGCCTTGGGACAAAGGCTGGCAATTTAAAGGCATGGGTCAGTTCGGTGCGAGTGTCAGTCCGCTCGACAGTTTGATCATTGCCCTGGGACGAACGGGTGACAAGCGTGCGGCGGCTGTGATCACTGAAAAAGCCACGACGCTCAAACCCGATAGCGAATTCTCACATTTCCGCGCGGTGTCTCTGGCCTTGGATCAACTCGCCGATCCGATCGCAGCCAAGACGCTTTCAGACTTGCTGAAGTCGCCGGGAATCAGCGGCCACGCTGCGTCGAAGATCGGTTTTGCGGTGCAGAATATTGCAGCAAGTGGCACGGATGAAAAGTCGCGAAGCAACGAATTGATCGAGTTGAATCTCGCTCGTGCTTTGTTTAGGTGCGGCGATTTGGACGGGCTCGGCGAAAAGACGCTGAAAGAATACGCCGGTGATTTCCACGGGCATTACGCGCGTCATGCTCAAGCGATTCTGAACAGCAAGAATGCAAAGAAAGACACAAAGTAGCACGGGCTTTTCTCGTTCTATTTCTCATCGTCACATCCAGAACAAAACGGCTGCGAGCGCGACCAAAATCGCGGCCGCGATGTCACGCGCTCCAAATCGCTCATTCGAGCCGCGCCAGCGAGCGAATTCCAGGAGCGCTCCGGTGGGGCATCCGAATTTGCAGTAGGCCATGGGCGTGACGAGTGACGCGAGCAAGCCGATGATGGCGAGCGCTACAGCAACCCAGCCGATGCTCGACAGGAACGCGTTGTAGGCGTCGAACGGTTCTAGTTTCGACAGATCGAACTTCCATCCCAACATCGTGACGACGAGCGCGGTGCCGAGCAGGAGCGCCGGAATGCTGCGTAACACACTCGCGAGACGTTTCGGAATCTGAATTCGAAAACGTCCGCGAGTGAGTTGAAAGAGCCATTCCTGCGCGGCTCCGTGCGGACACAATTGCTGGCAATAAAGCGGCTGGCGTGTGGTCCACGGAATGAGCAACGCCGCAAGCGCGAGCAGACCCATGCCAGGCGCGAGGTCCCACGGAATTCCGGAGCGCGTCCATCCGGCGAGCAATTTGATGGAGAGCAAATTGCCATTGAGAAAACCGATGTAGACGATGACTATAAGTTGAAACGCTCGACGCACCCAGCGATATCCGCGCAGCTTTGTGAATGCGATCAAACATGCACCGAGGATCACGCCGATCAGTCCCGCATCACACGCCGAGAGTCGGATGTTGCGCTCGGGCGCGGGCTGGCCTTGCGCGAGCGCGAGACGATGCGCAACGCTGCGGACGATGGCTCGACTGGTCGCCGTTGCTCCGGAGACGACGTCAATCCCAGCACCGCCGAGGTCCAGTTTCGCAGCTTTGCGCATCGACATGCCGTCCCAGCTTTTCAGAAATAAACGGTCACGTTTGACGTCTTCGACATAACGATCGGTGTCTTCGCTGGAACGAATTGAAACGCCGAGAATACGCTCGTCTTCATCGAGCGGAATCAGCACGTCGGTTGTCCCGCTGTAGCCGATGATCCGTTTGCACGACGGCAGCGTCAACAAGACGCAACCCAAGCGAGCACGCTCCGTATCAAAGACATCAATGCTCCCGGCGAATGCTTCGGAATCTTTGACACTCTCTGCAGTCGGAAAAAATTCCTTTAAGTCGGGTGCTTTGACTACGGGCAGAGTCGCCGCGTCGTGATGCGCTCGGACGATAAAAGCAATCAGCACCATAACCGCGCATCGATACACATGAAGCCACCGCGCGGGCCAGGGGGATGTCATGGGATTCATGCCTTCTTTCGCGCAGCCAATTGCGTTTTGAACTTCGTGTGTTCGGGCGATTTCAATCCATCGCGCAATACATCCAAAATTCGCGCACTTTCACCGGCGAGAAGTGCAGCACCGTCCAACCACAGTCCCGGGAAAACAGTTGAGCGGTAGATGCCTGCTTTTGGTTTGGTTTCAACATAGTGTGTCGCGCCAAGCCGAAACCACTGGATTTTCGATGCCTCAGGTTGGACACAAATAAATTCTCTGACACCTGCTTTGCGATAGAGTTCTTTCTTGACGCTCATGTCATAGCGGAGCGTAGCGAGACTGACTTCTACAACTAATTCAGGCGCACCAATCCCGAAGCGTTTTCCGTTGCGGACAAACGTGCTCGATTGACCGCCAAATTCCGGCAAAATTCGAAGCGAACATTCGGGTGCAGGGGCGTCGTCACGCATGTACCACGTGGCTTCAGAATTCGCGAAACAACCCGGCGTGGCGAGGGTAAATGTTTTTAACCAATAATAAATTTCCCCGCCACCATCACTATGATCAAGACTCAAAGGAAATTGACGTAAAAACACAGTGCCTCCGATCAGTTCGGCGAATTTTACAGTGGGCAGAGCTTCCCAGCGGTCCATGAAATCTTCGCGCAAAAGCTGTTCGCCATCACGAAGTGTGGGCGTCAGTGTCAGTGTGCTGGCCATGTTCCCATTCTCCTTTTCCCCGACGTGTGTTCGGATGGCTGTTTATTCAACGATTGACGACCACGAAATGCAAGCAAAAAATAATCACGATGCATGCCTTTGACGTCAAATAAAACCGGGAACAGGCTCGACACACTATCCTATCGATAATCTGCCGGGTCCTGTTCCCGATAAGTACAATTTTCACAATCAGGTTGGCTTACTTCGCTTCGCCAAGATTATGAATCGTATTGTGGATTTCCGACTTCAACGTCGTGCCATCAGCGGCCTTGATATTGAAGGTCAGCTTCATCTGCATCACCGGGCGCATGTCGGCGATTTCGAGGAAGACGGACTTTTTGTCTGCCGACAATGTCGCGGATTTGATCGTCATCGGATCGTGATGATCACCTGCTTTTTTCTTCTTCGTGTCGCCGGGCTTATCAGTCTTCGGCTCGACTGGTGCTTCGGTTAACGTCGAGACCTGCGGCGAACCGTATGCACTCGTCCACTTGTAGTTCCACAC
This sequence comes from Planctomycetota bacterium, assembly GCA_037129555.1. Taxonomy (GTDB): domain Bacteria; phylum Planctomycetota; class SZUA-567; order H5-PLA8; family H5-PLA8; genus JANXLS01. The sequence continues at coordinate 11,579 of JBAXUS010000077.1, read as the reverse complement.
TTCGCAGTTGTAGTTCTGCAAGTCCGCCGCAGCTGCCGCGTCGAGTTCGCACGTGAAACCAATCGTCACGCCCTTGGTTGTTGCATGTAATTCCGTCGGCATCCGAACCGCTGCGCCCGTGTAGCGAACGCGATCGAAACCACCATCTTTGTTTCCGTTCGTCTGCCAGCCTTTGAGGCCGGAGATGTACAATTGTCCGTCCTTTGTATTGAAGCGCGCGCGCATCGCACTGGACGCGAGCTTAACCGGAAACTTCACCACGCCGCCTTGCATCTGGCCATTCACTTCTTCTTTCAGGACCTTAAAGAGCGCGGACTGACCGTAGGACATATGCAGCATTTCACCGTTGAACGGACCCCATTTGTCACTCGTGACCCAGACTTGGCCGCCGCAGGAATTGTCAACGTTTTGGGGCATGAAGCAGAGCGCTTTCGGCTGGTGAACTTCGACGCCGTGCGCCGTGTCTGTCACGCCGTTAAAGCTGCCCGGCTTGATCCAATGCAAAGGTGACGCGGGTACCCACGTGCCTTGGTTGTCGCCGCTGGTGAGCTGTCCGTCAGGGCTGATACCGATGCCATTCGGCGAGCGGAATCCGGTCGCGTACACGCTCATCTTCGAGCCGTCTTTCGAGACCTTCATCAAGCAGCCGTGGTGGTCCGTCAAGTTCTGGAACCCGCCGCCCCCAGCGTGAACCGGCGCGCCAAAGATGAAGTAGAAGTTGCCTTCTTTATCGGTCTGTAAATCGTAGCAGAACGAATGGAACGCGGTCGTCAATTGCCAATCGGAGTTGAAACATTCGTAGAAATCGGCTTCACCATCATTATTGAGATCATGCAGGCGCGTGATCTGATCTTTGCCGACGACATAGATTTTATCGTCAACGATGCGCAGACCCAAGGGCTGATGCAAGCCGGTTGCGAAGCGCTTCCACTTCAAGTGTTCCAGAGTGTCATCGATACCAGTGACGATCCACACGTCGCCGCTCCACGTGCTCAGCGCTGCGCTGGTTTGGTTCGAAAAGAAATCGAAGCCGCCGATGCGCATCCAGGCCTTGTACGGATTTTCGTAAGGAAGGGTGAGGGTATCGACTACGTACGCTTCACTGCCCGTCCCAACGACACCTTTGGTTTCGATGGTTTCAGTCCACATCGCCGGGCCACCCTTGGTCAACGTGTTGAGATCCAAAGGGGCCTTTGATGCTTTCGCGGCTGCCGCTGCGTCACCCTTCGTGATGATGATCTTGAAATTCGCGGTGTCTTTCAGTTGCGGCAAATGGAGCTGAATCTGTCCGTTTGCTGATACAAATTTCGAACCTGCCGGAGCGTTGACAAGTGAGACTTTGACGTCGCCAGCCGTGGCTACGCCGCCATCGACGGAGATCACCGTGGGCTTCGTGTCGGGAGGAAGTTTGGCGTCTAAAACGGGCCTGGTGTCGAGGACGATCAACTTGAGATCGTTCTCGGTCGCACCGATGGTCAGGTTGCGAGCGAACGCTTTGTTCGCGCCGTCACCTTCAATCGCAGCCATGTCCAGCACAGACGATTTGCCGAGAAGGTACGAGAAAACAATCTGCTGTCCGTTGCGATAGAGGCCCTTGTATTTGCCCCATTCAGCCGGGAGTGGGCCTGGGGGAGGCAGCGGCTTCACGACGTCTTTGCGCGGATCCGTGAAATTGCCATAGCGGTCTGCCCAGCCGGGACCGTTCAACGTTCCAAACATCGGCGGGACGCCCAACGTCGGGCCAGGGCCGTGACCGCCATCGAATGGAACGCCCTTCAATTTGAATTGCCCGCCCATCCAACCGGCGGAGTAACGCAGCGTGTCCGTGTCGAAAACGATACCGTCAATCCAGTCGGCACCGAGGCGCACCGCGATGCCCTTCGGCGTCACGTCACTGCCTTCGAAATGGCCGTCAGCGTTGCGGAACTTGGCCTTCGGGTCGCTCATCATCGATGCGGACAGGAACGGGCCGTAATCCATCTGCATATAGCGCGGCGGAGTCGCCGGTTTCGGCGGATCCTTCTTGGCGTCTTTATCCCCGGCAAAACAGGTCACACTGAATGCCGCTGTAAAAATGAGGGGCAGAATGCCTGCCAATTTCCAAATCGAACGAGTTTCGTGCATGATCGCTCCGTCTAAAAAAAATCCTGCCTTAAAAAAATGAATACATTCGGGATACACCTCAATCGGTCGCATCGCGTGGAAAATTCGTGGTAGTTTCTCAAACAAAAACGGTGTGCGTCCAGCCACTCGACACGACGGCTCGTGGCTACCACATGACTTGAAAATTCATCGAGAACGAGTCATTCCGCACCGAATGAAATCGGTAGTCGCTGGTGCCTTTGGGATCGCGAACGATGTCATAGTTCGCTTGTATTTTGGCATAGTTTCCACGGATATAATAATTGATGCCGAAAGTCGCCTGTTGGGTTGCAAATGTGTTAATACGCGTACCGCCCTTTCCAGAACTCTGATTCCAAATATTTTCATAACGTTGATACCGTGCGTCGAATTCAAGATGTTTGATCCAATCAGGCAGACAATAGAGTGAATTGACTTTGCCTAAATTATAACCCGCAGATACATAATAACCGGATGATGAAAATGGTTGATAATGATCCGGTGCCGCAGCTCCCGTCGTGCTGAAAACGCCTGTGGTATTGGGAATGGTTGCGGTGGTATCGCGCAGCCAAGCGTACTCATATTTAAACCAAAGACCTTTCGCAAACCGTTGCGGTTGGTATCCGACAAACGCATTAAAGCGCTGGCCCCAGGATGGGGGTGCTCCATTCAGATAGGGAAATGCGGCTGCGGCATTGAGTTCATGAATAGCCTGATTGAGTGGCGTATTTCCATGTTTGCCAAAACCATAAGCCGCGCTTAATTCCAAGCGGCCATAGGTATAATCCCACAATGGCCGGACCATCAGGCGCCCCAGAAAATCTTTTGATGCGTTGTTATCAGCCGCGAGTTGCGTCGTGCCATCATGATAGTAGCTGGTTGAATTAAAAGCACCGAGCCAATACTGTACGCGGCCCGTATTACCTGCGCCTTGATATGCCACGCCTTGATAATCATCCCACCAGGCTCCGTGTAGCACGACGCCAATATCGCGCGGCGCAACGCTGCCAATCCACGAGCGTTCGACGAAATCAGTGCCGCTGCTTGGTAAGAATTCTTCCTCGCCGAAATAAGGCAGCATCTGCCCGATCGTCAGATCATGATGCGGTACAAAAGAATGAAAGTTAATCAAGGCGTCTTGCAAGACAGCAGGAATAGTGCCATCATTGTTTCGAATCCGATTATTTAATGCTGCTTTGATGAAGCCCTGATTGCTTCCCGAAAGTGACACATATGTGCTGCGAGACGGATCGGCGTCCGCTGCAAAATCAGTTTTCATGAAGGCCGTCACATACTGATTAATATCAATCGTAAAATTCAATTCAGCGCGGCGGGTTTGAAACGTGTTTTGAGACCCGGCAATGCCATGATCCACGAAGCCGGCTGGACGACTGTTCAGCAGCCCTTTCGTGTCGCGTTCAAGAGCGTAATACCACGCTTGGACGAGCCCGCCGATTTTGACGCGTCCGGCTCCGGTGTTAACAGGTTTGTCGAACACGTTGCCGACGGGCAGGAGTTTTTCGACGTCAGACACAATCGGTGATTCAGCCATCTTGAGGTCGTTAACTTGCGACTGCAGCTTGGCCATGTCTTTGCGGACATTCTGCGTTTCAGCCTTCGCTGCCTCTTTTTCGCTGATCAAACGCTCACGCATGTCGGCCATTTCTTTGCGCAGCGTTTCGATCTCCGATTGCACGTTCTCTGCACGTGCCGCCACCGCAAGCAGCAACGCCATGAGTACACATCCAATGAACGATTTAACCGCCATTCGCCCCACCTCTACAACACGCCCCACCGTGACTTCATTGGGTCATGAGTCCCCTGAAATTAGATCGGCGATCATACGGAAAAACGCTCGGGCGGGAAGGGGAAAAGTGTGAAAACTGATCAACGTTGAAATGGCTTTTTGCTGGGTGCCATCTCGAGAGTCGTTCTCTGTTATCGATCCCGCGCCAGTAAAACTTTTTTCACTGCACTCGTGCCGCCGCGTTCGTTTCCCTATGAAATAGTAAGTGGCCAGCGATTTCTTTCTTTTGATCCGAATTGAATCACAAGCCGCATTGGGGTAAGTTAATACTGGAAACAAACGGAGTACGACGAATCGCACACAGGAAAGGGAGTCACGACACATGGGCAAGCCGCTGAGTTGGCAATGGAAATTGGTATTGGGATCGGTGGTCTTGTCGCTGTTGTTTCTCGGCTACGTATTCACCGAGGATTGCCATGACTCCGTCGTGCGCCGCATCCACCAAGAATACATGGCGATGCCCGAAAGTGAGCGCCGGGAAAGTGCTTGGGCTGACCGGTTCCTGTTTTGGGCTGGGTTCAAAGGGTCGGTTTGCGGCGATTGGAAAATCGCAGCCGGGATGCTGAAAGAATTCTGCGGCTTGCCGAAGGACTACAAAGTCAGGGCCTACGATTACGTCATGTCACCGAACTTTAAGAAAGACAATGGGAAGAAAGCATTCGTCGGAAAAACGTCACAAGACGGCATGGCCGGATGGGGTCCGATGCATCCCGACGCGCCTGAGGCATTCTATGATTATCTGTGCTTCATCGAACCCAACGAAGTCGGCGCGACGACCGGCAACGAATCCAAGGTCTATTTTATTCTGTTCTACGATTGGCACATCAAACATTCGCCCGACCATATGCCGCACCCGAAATTTAATAAATTCTGGGACAAAATTCGACAGAAGATTTTGAACGGTCGCACAGGCGTCGGGGAAATTCCGACGTGGGATTTTAACGCTAAAAAAGCATTGCCATGGAAGGAACCGAAGTAATCGACGATCATGTGTGAAACGGCGGCAATCCCGCCGCCGTTTCACCGCAGGCCAAAGCCTGAAGCGCACGACATGAACTCGCCTTACTCCGCTTTTCCAACGAGCGGCACATCCTTCGACGGCCCAAAACTCACATTCATTTCAGTTCCAAACTGGACCTCGTTGCCTGAAAACTTCAACGTCATCGTGACCGTCGAAGTTGTTTCGTAAAAACATACTTTCGCTTTAAACGTGTCGTCCGTCGTCCAGCCACCACTTGCAGCAATTGGCTGATCCTTCAGTACACCCCACGCCCCGCGTCCTTTAACCCACTGACCGCGCCCACACATAATTTCTTGATCCACGCCGTTTAGCCGGATCGCCAGTTTTGTCGATCTGTCTTTTCCCTCGCCGCTCCATTTAACAGACTCCAACTTCCGATCATTCGCTGCAAATGTATAGCTCTTGCTGAAAACTTTAGCAGGTGTCGCAGTATGCTCTTGCGGACGAACCGTTGCATTCTTGAGCAAAGTCACCAACCTCGCGTTCGTTTCATTGTCTGGCGGAAGCGCGGCGGGTTTACATGCAGGCAATATTTTCTCCCAGACTAAATCCAGTGGATTCTGCATATTCTTCAGACTGCTGGTTATCACCAACACCATATCCTGATCCGGCATGACGACACAATATTGTCCGAATGCTCCGTCGCCGCGAAACGCGTTATTTCGACAGCGCCAGAATTGATAACCATAGCCTTGATCCCAATCGCTTTTCGGATTGCTGCCATTGGATGTCTGGCGCGCCGTTGCTGCAGCCACCCATGTTTCAGGCACCAATTGCTTGCCATTCCAATTACCTTTTTGCAGATACAATTGACCGAATTTGGCGATGTCTTCAGTGCGAATCGCCAAGCCCCATCCGCCCGCACAAATACCCTGAGGACTCAATTCCCACGTCGGTTTTTCAATCCCTAATGGTTCAAACAAGCGTGGCTGCAAATACTCCAAAACAGTCTTGCCAGTGGCTTTTTGAACCATCGCAGACACCATATAAGTACCCATTGAATTATACAAAAAATGAGTGCCTGGTTTGAACGGGACAGGTTGGTTCAAAAAGGTCTTTGTCCACGCCTGGTCAGGCAGTCGCTTAGGCTCTTGTTGATGCCCCGTTTGCATCCGCAACAAGTCACTCACTCGCATCAATTTCAAATTCGCGCCTGGTTCCGCAGGCGCATCTTCAGGAAAGGCCTTGAGCATTTCATCATCTAGCCCCATTTTGCCTTCGCTGATAGCCAGCCCCGCCGCCGTCGATGTAAAGCTCTTACTCAACGACCACAAAACATGCGGCGACTGAGCGCTGTACGGAGTCCACCAACCTTCGGCAATCACATGTCCGTGTCGCACAATCATAAGACTGTGCATCGAATCAATCTGGTCGAGTGATTCGACCAACGACAGTAAAGCAGCTGACGGCACACCCTGAGCTTCCGGAGTGCTGCGAGGCAAATCCGCTGCAAACGAAACGGACACGAACAGGATAAACAAGGCCGTCATAACACATCGGTTCATATACATGTCTCCTGTTAAAAATAATAATCAAATTGTTTTAAGCATCTATCGTATTTTAGGGTCAATGTATTACTTCGGCAACAATGAAGCACAGTATTCAATGACCTGAGAAGCGAAGGCTGAATGCCGTGCTTCTGGCACATCCATAATTTACCGGACCAGCATCCAATCCAGCGTCGCTTTGTCTGGCGCGTTTTTCTCAAACGTGATCTTAAATCCTTCAGCCGTCTTCTCCGAAATGGCATGATTCGAGAGCCACGATTTCTCAATAAATACGGCGTAATCTGCATCCGCTTCCGGAGTCGAAAAAATGATCGTTGCTGTCGATACATTCGTCGCGACCGGCACATTTTTTCCACGCAGATTCTTGGCTGAAATGGCGCTACCAGAAAGTCCTGTGACCGCCGTGACCGGCCCATTTGTCTTGACACCCGCGCCGTTCGAGAACGTTAATTCGCCGGTCGATTTTGAGACCGTCAACGAAGCTGTGTTCGCGGGCGCTCCGAGCTTTCCGTCGTAGTTCCATTGAATCGGTTGCTCGCGGTTCGGCTGTTGAAACAGGATCGCAGCTTTGCCGAAATCAGCGGCAAAATTAATCCCCGTCGTAGCGGCGGATTTCACAACCATGACGTTGTCCCACGCCGGCTTTGGTTCGTGGCGCTTGGCCACATCATCCAGATTCGCCGGCCCACCCGCGACGGTCAGCACGGAGTAGCGCGATGTCTGACCGTAATTCGCGACATCAAACACGGCTGCGGGATATTGCCCCGGGACATCCTCCCACATCCAGCAGCGGAACGCTTCCGGCTTGAACGGATCCGGGCCGATGGCCTGTTCAATGGCATCGCCTTTTTCAAAATCAATCGGCGTGTTCACAGCCGCGTGGGGAGACATCCCGAGTGTGCGCTGTCCCCCCCTGTCGCCGCCTGGAAGCGCGCGTGCGACATCGTTAACATACGCCCCCGGAGCAATGATGTAATTGAGCGGATGTTCGTGCCCATCCCAGGTGTAATTCTCGGCGCGGTACAACGTCGGACTGCCTGCGCTTTTCGCACCCCACCAAAAGCGCTGGATTTCAATTTCTTTCGTGCCGTCGTCGTTGGCTTTGAATTGCGTGATCTGATACCATCGCAAGCCGCCGTGTGGCGTTCGTTCGCTGGGATCAGAGACCGCGAAAAATCGACCGATGACGTCCACTGTCCACGGGCAGTTCTTGTCTCCTCGAATCAGTCCACCGAACTTCTTTTCTTTATTCTTCGTGATCGGGTTGACGGTGAGTCCTGAGCCATAATTGACGCCGCCGTAGACGCTCATTTTCGCGTCTCCGAATTCAAATTCACTGCGCCCGGCCACGATGATCACCTGACCCTGGGTCAGCTGCTTTTTCGGATTGAGATTAATGAGCGGCCGCGAGTCACCCAGCGTCGTAATATTCTTCGCGACATTGGTGAACACCAGTTTCGCAGTCTTCCAATCAACTGACTCCACCACGCCACTGAAATTGTTTTCTTTTGATCGAATAAATGCACCATAGCAGTTGCCATTTTCATCCCCAGCTGCGGAATGAACATTGCTCATATAATTAAAATCACAATAGTAAATATAAGTATCGCCGTGAGCATATTGGTTGCGGATGACTTTTACATCATATGTCTGATTGTCATTGTTGCTGGTCTGCAGCATATGAAGCAAACCGGTATTCGTTTTGTTCTGTAAAATGGCGCCTGCAACATGATCAATATCTGTATCTGCGACGATGTAACTCAACTTTTTTTCAAGATCATAACCAATCGATTTAATCGCCCCTCGCGTGACGCCTCCACCATAGCCCGGACCGCCATGAATATTGATGAATTGTCCGGGATGCAAACCGCGCACAGTCGCCACATAAAAGTGCGCATCTTTGCCTTTTGCCACTGGAGCCTGTAACCAATCTAGGTAGCTGCACGAGCCATAAATAATGTTGCTATCAATCGTCACTGCCGGATTCGTACCCCAGTGAGGCAGGCTGTCACCTTCAGCCAACCGCAGTGGCCTGTCGATTTTGATTCCAGATAAAGGTGGGACTTGAATCACAACCGTTTTGCCATCATGCGAGAGGACCGTTACGCCCGGTTCGTCGGCCCAGCGCTTGGTCTCGTTCGGAAATTCTGGAGTGCGTTTCAAGCCTTGCAATGGGAGCGATTTTGACTGCAATGTTTTCCAGTCCGCCGCTGGAATTTGAAGCACACCGCCGATCGCGCGAAGCTCACCAATCGCTTTCTGATACGTCTCGATCACGTGCTTGGGAGTCACGTCGCCGTATTCAGAAAGCGCATGAACAAGCGGCACTTCTTTCGGGGCTTCTGCGGCCGTTGCGTTTGTAAAATGTAACAGGTTTGCAACGACGAATAGATAGAAAAAAGGCAAGGCGTTAAGTCGTGAACGCATCGAAAATACTCCCCAAAAAAGCAGGTCGACAACGTACGATAAACGTACGTCCGCAACGCGAGCAGTGAATGTGGAAATCAAGTGTGCTGGGAGTTGTTTACACCGAGTGGTGTCGAGAGAGGGTGGGGAAATTCAAACTGCGTGCTGAGTCCGGCTTTGAATGTATGTATTCAAAGCCGGACTCAGTGACATCAGAACTATTTTGCATCGGCAGGTGTTGCAGCCGGAGTCGTCGCAGGAGTCACAGTCGGCTTCGTTGCTGCAGGGACCGCTTCAGCTTTACGCACATTTCCAACGCGTCCACCCGACCATTCGTGAATGTAGCCCATGCCGTCCAAGCATGTGTAAGCAATCCACAACAGGATGCCGAAAACGATCACCATCGGCCACTTGCTCTTCTTTTCGGCGAACGGATCGGTGAGGTTGCGTTGAGCGCCCTTCGGCAGTGTCGCGACTTTGGTCAACGAGGCTCCGAACGGTACATTGATACTGGCCTTCGCATTCACCGCCCAGCCATTCGCGTCGAGAATCGGCCCGAGATTTCGCTTGCGAAGCTTCAGCCACGCCAGCGCCATCGATGGCCCGGAAATCAACAGGATCAGGCCGACGAAGACCAGAGGAATCTGCCAGATCGGCAATTGCATGAGGCCCGTCGCCAGAGCCGAAAGCGCACCTCCAATCGCCCCGAACGCAACGCCCATCGCGGCGATCACGCCGATGTCCAATTTCTTCGACTCAACTGGTTTGGTCTTGTCCACGTTGGCTGTTGCTGTTGCAGTTCCGGCCAGCACTTTGTCCGACGCATCCGCTTCAGCCGCTGCGCGTTTGTTGACCTGCTCTTCAATCATCCGCGCGAGCTTCTTGTACGGTGCCCAAAACGCCTGCCGAACACTGATCGGGTTGTCGATGATCTTTGTGATCGTCGCGTCCCAATCCTGGCCTTTGCGGTCGTAAAACACGCCGTTGCGCCCGGCCATCAAATTGTCCGAATCGCCGTCGGTGAACGCCGCGACAATCGTCCGTTTTTCACCCGTAGCCTTGCGCACGCAATCGCAATACGCGAGGTACGCGCCAGCCAGTCCGGCCATCGAAGCGTGGCGTCCGGCGTCTTCGACTGCGAGACACAAATCGCAGCTGCGCTGGTCGAGAAACAGCGTTCCGACTTGGAAAATTGCCTTGTCATTTCGGCCATAAAAATCGCTGAACGAAACGAAATTGTTCAATAATTTATAGAAGTCTCGATGGTAGCGGATCAGCTTTTCGACCGAAACAATCGCAGCCACTTCCGGCTCCAGCGCTTTGTCCAAAGCGACCAATGTAGTCAAGGCTTCTTTGGACGACCCTGTGAGAATCTCGCGAACCCGCGCCAATCCAAGCGCCTCGACGGATGCTCCCGCCTTCGCCGCCGACCACGCCTCATACGCGGCAAGCTTGCTCTGAATCGCAGCCCAATCCGCTTCGGTCAAATCTGTCTTAGCTCCCAGCAACGGGACCACCGCCGCCGTATGGAATGTGGCAATCGCACCGGCCCACGCCGGGTTTACACCTTCGATGAGTGACAAGGCTTTATTCGCAGCAATGGCGGATAACGGCAGTGCCGCAATCTCCGCGTTGGCCAGCGTGAGGTCCTTCGCCGTGATCACGAGGTACTCTTTTTCTTCACGATTCAACGCTCCGATCGCACGCGCATCAAACGCTGCGAGGCGGCAACGCGCGATGTAATCATCGAGCTTAGTTTTCACCGCTTTGACCGCAGCAGAAGCCGCAGCCGTTGCGTCGCCCAGCGGCATGATCGCGGTGTCCGTCTCAGCTTTTTTCCACCACTCCGAAAACGCTGTTGCGTCTGCGAAAAACTGATCGATTTTGGCTTGGCTGACACCGGGCTTACCGCTTCGATCTGTTTCAGCGCCTAAACTTGCGATGATGTTTTCAATAACCAGTTTCAACGCAGCGTCATCGGTTGCATCGGCGGGCACAATGCCGTCGCCATTGAATCGCGTTTGAGCGAAAATCTTGACCGTATCTGCGGTGTCGTCCGTATTGATTGACGTCGCAGATTCCTTGCTCAAATTCGACAGAATCCGTTTTGCCGACGCCAGCAATTGCTTGCCTTCGTCAGTCGTATCGTTGATGTCACTGAGCGTCAGGGTGGGGGAGCCCTTGAGCAGTACGTCCGGGTTCTTCAGGTTTGCGCAGGCCCATTTCGCAGCTGCGAGAATTTCAGGCACACGGATACGTCCGTCTTTATCCGTATCGATCAACGCGAGCGTCTTCGCATCGTATTCGAGATTCGTGGTCGGGCAGGCCAGCGCGGCCCACAACTTGGGATCCAGCGAACTCAAATTCGCCAGCGCCGAACCTGAATCCAGCAACACTTGATCAAATCCGCCAGCCCGGAAAAACTTCCATTTGAATGTCGCAACCGGTTCGCTCATACCCTACTTCTCCGAAAAAATGCGCCTAGGAACCGTGTCCGAAACACGCTTCCAAAGCAGTTTGTGAATATAGTTTTGTATAACATGAGTTGAGTGTTGTTACAAATGCAATAGTTTTACCAATTTTGTGAAGTATTTAAGCGTGATTGGCGGGCAAACACGCTTTTAGAGCACAAAACGAGGATTTCAGCGCATTTTGATGCATTAAATTAGCACGATATTAGTAACGAGTGGCGTTGAGGCGTAAAAAGTCACGTTTC
>JBAXUS010000076.1:0-26948 GCA_037129555.1 Planctomycetota bacterium | reverse complement strand
GCCGCACCAATTCAAATGGATGGCGGCGAATAAACTCGATTTGCTGACAGGCAAGGCACCTGGGTTTTAAGAGCGGCGAATTGAGCCCATCAGGACGTGATTTGCTATCGGGCTCAAGAATTATTTAGCACAACAACTCTGAGGTGGGTGCCACGGAGCAGTACTCTGCTCCGTGCTGGTGCGCGTCCAGTTTTGGAAGTACGACAGTTCAGTCGTGAATCGAGCACCGAACGGCACGGAGCAGAGTACTGCTCCGTGGCACCTTTTCGCATGTGTGATCTTCGTTCGGTGTTGGAACGAGACGCCGTTTCGATTACGATTGTATTTTTGCGTCTCGTTATTGGAGCGATGTATCTGACCATGCCGACTTTGGTTTCAAAAGCCCCGACTAAAAAAGTGTCCGCGCCCGTTTCAGCACCCGCAGGTGCGGTTGATGTGACGTTGTCTAATGGATTGAGATTCGTTGGCGAACGGATCGAAGGGCGACACGGTGTCGCCATGTCGCTGCGCATCCCGGCGGGCTCGAAGGATGATCCGGCTGACAAATTGGGGCTGGCCAATCTGGTCACCGAGACGTTGACCAAAGGAACGCGCTCTCATTCCGCGCGCAAATTGTCCGACGCTTACGATTACTACGGCATCAAACATGGCGAGCAGACGGGTATTGAAAGCACGTCGCTGAGCATGCGCTTTTTGCCCGAGCACCAATCCAAAGCGCTTGGGCTGTTGCGCGAAATTCTGAGCGAACCGACCTTCCCCGCGAAGGAATGCGAGACCGCCAGAATTCAATCGATCCAGGAACTGAAGCACCTCGATGACGAGCCGATGTCGAAGGCGTTTGTGCATTTGAAAGAGATGTATTTCGGCTCTTCATGGGGCCACACCGAATTGGGAAACGAAGCATCGATTCCAAACATCACGCAGAAAGACATCGTCAATTTTTGGAAGAAGCGGTTCATCCCGGCGGGGACGATTGTGTCCGCAGCGGGCAAGTTCGATCCGGATGCGTTGATCAAGGAATTGGAGACGCTGTTTTCAAACAGCGGCCTAGCGCGAGCCTTGGACGAGCCGCCTGCGCCGCCGTCGGCCAACGTGTCCAAGCATATCAAAAAAGACAGCGAACAGACGCAGATCGTGATGGCGTATCCGAGTGTTCCGCGCAACCATCCGCTGTATTACGCGGCTCAGGCGGGCGTGGGCGTGTTGTCGGGCGGGATGAGCGGACGACTGTTCACGGAAGTTCGCGAAAAGCGCGCGCTCGTGTATTCGGTCGGCGCACAATCGTCGTCGCTGCGTGGGGCGGGAGTGTGCTACGCATATGCCGGGACAACGGCGAAACGCGCGGCGGAGACGCTCAGCGTCCTCAAGGCTGAATTGAAGCGCATGCCGACGGACGTGACGGAAGAGGAAGTCGAACGCGCGAAGATTGGCTTCAAATCGCATTTGATTATGGATCAAGAAAGCACTGGCGCGCGCGCGCGCGAATTGCTCGATGACGTGTATTTCCATAACCGCATCATCCCGGTTGCTGAAGTGATTCAACGCATTGATGCGGTGAAAGCGGCGGACGTGCGAGCGTTCGGAGCATCGCACCCGATTGAACCGTGTACGCTTGTGACGCTGGGACGAGACGCGTTGGAGTAAAAAAACGTTTCGGGTTTCGGGTTCCGAGTTTCGGGTTGAATCGGGCGCGTGCATGACTAAACTGTCATCGCAGCTCGTGGCTTGATTCTGAATGAGACTATAATTGAGGGATTTAACGATGCGATTCGGACGCGGAATTGTGGCTGGGGCGGGGTTGGCGTTGATGGTGGGGTTGACGTCGTGCGGAGACGGAGCGCAACCGGCTGGGAATAACGCTCCGGCACAGCCAGTGGTCACTGTCACATCAATGACGAGGCCTCTTACTGAATCGCCCTCTTCTCTGGGGAGCGTGTCGGCTCCGAAAACTCCGGCGGTGATGACGGCGGTGGATTATGTGATCCAAGCTGAAGAATGCTTCGGCGACAATGATCGCGTGAATGCCATTGCCGCGTATGACAAAGCGATTGCATTGACTGAAGTCGGAGGAAACGCTGTTCAAGCCAAAATCTTCACGGCTCGAAAAGCAGCCATTGTGCGCGGCGCGAAACGATAAACATTCACTCCCCAAAAAATTGAAAACGCTCCCAACAAAAAACGCGCGTCAGTGACGCGCGTTTTTTCATGATCATAAAACAGTGAACCATGCCGTTACGGCGCTGGCGGGAGTGAGCCGGTGTTGCGGACCATCGTGATGCGCGTCACGCCCCAGCTTGTGAACGATGAGAAGTCCTGGTTGGCGATCTTCAGCAGGTTTCGTACGCGCGAATCGTAATTGATGATGAAGTTCTGGCGGCTCGGCCAGCTTGCGTGTTCCGGGCCGTCGCAGATGAGCAAGCCGGTGTCGGGCGCGATCATGGCTCCGTTAACTTGTACGCGTCCACCGGAAACCGTATTCACGCGCGTCCATGCACCCGTTGACGTGTTGAAGCTCAAGGCTTTCGAGCGCTCGATGCAAAGCACCGCGTTCTTGGTATACATGATGCCGTCGATGCGGCGATCAGGCACGAGATACGGTGATGTCGGGTTGAGTTCCGCGTCAGCGATGACGGACGTGCGCGCGGCCTGTTCGGACGTCGTGATGCGCAGCATGTTCGCCGGGGTGATCCAATTCGGCGCGACATTGATCACGCTCTTTGCATACAACGCGGCGTTGCTGACTGAATTTGCAGGCATGGTATCGACAGACGTGAAGTAGTCGAAACCATGCGGATCGGTCGCACCGTTCCACGTCTTGTTCGTCGAGTTGTAGGTCGAACCGCTGTAGATCAATGCGAGCGCTGGGTTGGTCTGCTTCGTCGTTGCGTTCGTTCCATCGTATGGATAGAACGAATAGAAGCGCGGGATGTAATTCGCGTCGTACGCCGTAGCGGCTGGTGCATTGGTTGAGTTGTTTAAGATCCCGCCACCGGCTGCCGTGTAACTGGCAGACTGTGTCGGATTGGCTGTCGGCAGATACTGCATCGTCTTCATCAATTCATTGCGGTTGAAGAGCGTAAGCTGCTGCATGATAAAGTTGGGTTCGTTGGTGCCGACGAACGTTTGAGTGGACGAAACACTCACAGTATTCGATACGGCTGTCGGCATGGTGGTACCGGACGGCAACGTGATGGCGGGCATGGTGTAGCCATCAACCTGGGTCGGTCCGACATACGTTTTGTACGTGCCTGTTGTATTCGGCGGGGCGACATACGTGAGCTTCTTGCCAGGTTCTGTGCTGCCAGGCTTTGCCACCAAGGTATTTGTTTTGGTGCCGTTGGATAAAACCGTGGTCTGTAATTCCAAAGGCGTCAACTGATTCGTGTCACCGCTGTTCCACGTGGTGATCTGGCTGAGGAAGTCGCCGACAACGATGTTCTTTCCGGCGATGACACCGAGTAAATTGGAGGTGCCGTCCGTTGCTGTGCCGAACTGTTCCTGAATGGTCCCGACGTTCGCATTGGCGTAGACCACGTCACCGGGAAGGTAGACATTGCCGGTCACGAACAACTGGCCGGTGCCTTTAATATAGCCACGCAGAATGACGTCACCATCAATCATCACTTTTCCATCAATGACCAACGGATTCGCAGCTGTGCCGGTTAAAATATAGTTGCCCGTATCGCTGGCCGTAATGTTGGCCACTCCGGGCGTCGCAGTTCCTGCGCTTCCCCCGGTGACTGTGCTGGTCAAGTAATCAATTGATCCAGACACATTGGTCGTTACGGCTGTCGAACTGGAAGGTAGCGTCGTGCCTTGGTAGATCGTTCCAGCTGGAAGCTTCAACGCAAGGCCGCCGGTCAGTCTGCTGGCAACCGTCGGATCGCTGGCTTTTTTCAAATCCTGGCTGGCGTCCGAAATTTCTCCGGCGTCAATGCGGTTGTCGGCACCGACGATCGTCTGCACGGTGGTGCCCGACGAGTTTACGACGTTGGTTGTGGTCGAGCGTTCCGGGAACGGCGATGGGAAGTTGCTGGAAGGCAAACCGCCGTCGGTCATGGCGTTGGTTGACGTGCCGTAATTCATATAGCAACTGCCATTAGGCGCAGGAAGAACGTTGGGCGTGACCGTCAAATCGGTCGCCTGGTTGACGAACGGTGTCTTCGAGATCGCTCCGGTCGAGAGGTTCTGGGCGATGGTCGTTGCGCCGGGGTTGAAGTCGACCGACCATGCCGTATCGCCCACGAATTGTGCTGGAGTCAACGGATTGCCGGAACCTTCATATTGGATGACGCCGCGTTGATAGAGCGAGCCTTCAATCTGCGAGTACATTGCATTCGAGCGCAGAGTGAGATTCTCGGTGATGCCGACCTTCGTGCGTTCGAACGTGCCGAATTTCGACTTCAATACTGCGGCCTGAGTCGCTCCGGTGGCACCCAACGAATTGTAATACGTATAGGCATTCAAATTATCGATTCGTGCGCGGCTGCGAGTCTGGAAGTGGCACATGGTACACGAGACGTTCTTGGTCAGCAGCGCGTAGTCGAAACCATTGAAGGTCGGCGGACTTTGGAACGTGTACAACTGGCTCTCCCAATGCGGCTGCAACATTTCGTTTTGATCGCCTATCGTAAGTGAACTCATCGCCGAGACTTGTTGACTGACCGACGCTCCGATGTTCTTCTGGGTTTCAACCACAACCAGTAAATCGACGATGTAGTTGCCGGGCTGCGGACGCAGTTTGCGGTACAAACGCACGGTGGTGATCATGCGGTCGCCGTCAATGTTACCGTTGAATTTTGAGACAATGGCCCGCGTCACGACGGTAGAGGTATCTTTCGTCGGCGAACCGCTGGCACTTGTAGCCGGTGTGTAGGACGCCGGGCCAGCCCGGAAATCTTCACCGACTTTGTCAGCGGAATTGACGGGCAATGTGAGAAACGCCTGCGCACCGCTCAAGTCAGTCGTCAACCACGTGTCGAAATTTCCAATGACATTCGACCCAGTCTGACCGTTATAGCGTCCGAAATAATCGCTCATGACCAGCTCGACAGACCCATGCGTGGCAAAAAACGCGTTGGTCTGAGCACCGAATTTGTCCTGAGCTTTCGAATTCGACATGCTGGTTTGCAGCACGGATAGCGCCACACTCATCGCCACAATCACAGCGACGAGCGCGATCCACAAGATTGAACCTCGGTTGCGCGGAGCAGATATGGACATGGTATGACTCCTTATCAAAATCGAACACGTATGACAGATTACTTGTTGCGTATTTTAATCACGTTTGACAAAATTCGAATCGCAGCCTTAGAAGCCGCCAGATCGGCGTTTTCCCGGACCAACATACGGGCATCGAAAGCAATCAATTGAAGACGTAACTGGCCGTTCCATTGTAATGCAGTCGTGCCTAATTCATTGCCATCTGGCACGTTGTTGCCATTGGCGTCGGCAAACGAATCACAATCCGGGCCGTCGTAGAAATTGTTTTTATTGGTATCATCAAAGTTCTCGCCGAATTCGTAATAGCCACTGTTATTGATGTCATAACTTGTGACAAATCCATCCGGGAATTGGGCGCTAAATGTGCCTGTTGTGTTACCTGCACCGGCTGCGACCGTCGCACCCGTAGCCGTAAAAATACAATTAAAACTCCGGCTGATTGAGGTGCTCCCGAGGCCGGGATTGCGCATGAAAAAGAACCCGCCGCCCCACGGTGATGTGCGCTTTGCGTTGGCGCCGTTGTTCGTATCCAATGGATCGATCTGGCGCAGCGCCGTTCCTGAAATGATGCGACGATCATTCGCGGAATAAAGCGTACCGCCCGGTTCTCCTGTGGCGGCTGTCGATGCGCCTGCGTTTTCAGCGAAACAATACGCGTTGGCGATCATCGGGTTCGTCGGTGAAATCGGCACAACTGGAGCATTATGGACTTCAATTTCAAAGTGGCCCAATTGGAAGCCTTTATCATACGTAATCTGGTTCGTTGTCGTGCCGGTAGTATAGGTACCGCTCAGGTTCTGACCGAGGGGATTGAGCGTGTTGGTGATCTGATTTTCAATCAAAATATCTGTCGCACCTGTGTGATTGCGGAAGACGATTTGATAATACCCATTGGCGATCCATGTGTTATCTGAGAACGCGTAGGCGCCATATTGCACGACGGCATTGTTATTGACATCTGTCGTAAGTATGACTGATCCAGACGTGCCCTTTCGCGGCACTTGATAACACAGGTAATTGCCAAAACTATCCAACGCATAGAGGTGCGCGTTCTGCAGCTCTTCCGTCAATTCGGACATGGGTGTGCGGATGCCGTTCTGGACTTTGATTTCTGACGTCTCTGAGGTGGCGTCCAACATCTGTGAAGCCAGCAACGAATAGAACGCGATAAACAGCGCGGAACAGAGCACCAACACGACGGCCATTTCGACCATCGTGAACCCGCCGCTGCGGCGCGTTCGATTTAGTAGCGGGAGATGACTGTCCATAGCTCATACCTTTCCGGCCCGTGTTGCCCATCCCATCGAACGATCACACCCACCGGCATGCGGGTCGCGTTCGAATTGGACACTGCACCACTGGTGGTGTTGCCATCGCCATTGAGATCCATAGGAATGCCGCCAAAATTGATCCCGCCCGGCAACCCATTATCGGGCTTCGGGTCCGTCGTGGAACGGCTGCAACTGTAACCATATGTGGTGGACAGCGCGGATTCGTTATTGATCAAGACCACTTCGCCCGCATCATATTTGTCCACGCCATTGACGACTTTGCGGAAGCCCAGCATTTCGATGCCGCGCGACACTTTGCCGAAGGCGTCTTTGGTGGACTGTTCTGTGCCTTCATTGAAGTACACTTTGAACGTCGTTTCCCGGCTGCCCGGGCCATAGCGCTGGTTTAATTTGGCGAATGTATAGCCCTGAATTTCTTCCATCTTTTTTCGAGCCGCTGAAACGGCTGCGGCATATTCAGCCGACTGCTGGACCGACGTGGACGAGGTGTATGAAGCAGTCAAAATCGACAGCGAGCAGATTGACAAAATGAAAACGGCAAGCATGACTTCCATGATCGAAAGTCCGCGCGGCTGCGGTGTCAACTGTGAGCGGGATGACGTGTTCATGGGTTATTTCTCCGCCTTGGGCTGGACTGCCGGCGCGATAGGAACGTACTTAGGCTCGGACGGTTTCGTGACGTTTCCGACTTGCGCTATGACCGTCTGATAGCTGACTTTCATGCTTCTGATTTCAAGCGCCTGATCCGATAGCTGCTTGCGGGCGAGCGTTAATTCCGAGCGGATGCGTGTCATTTCGTCGATGAGTTGAGCTTCTTTGTTTGACGTTTCGAGCGTCTTGACGATTTCTTTTTCGTGGTGCGAGTACAGAGTCAACGCGAGGTTGCCCACCACGCCAAGCGCCAGAAATCCCAAAATAATGTTCACAACGAAGTTCGACTCTGCCGACTTAGAAGGAGGAGATGCAGGGCGTTGCGGCGCAGGAAAGTAATTGGGCTTCGGCGGAAGCGATTCCGGAAAAGCGGGTCCAGAGAATGCCATGTGAGTCAGAACCTCCATATCATCGAGCAAGCACAACCGCGAATTTTGTCTAGCACACACTACATCGTGCACCCATCCTACAACCTATTTATATCATTCCAAATAGAGTGCGCAATGTGAATGTGCTTTAAAACGCTGCACACATTGTGCACCTGTGGCTTGAATTTGCCTACGCGAGTTGCTACTGAATTGCAAGAAACGGGTTATGAATGCACATCGCGTCGGCTCATGTCAAAAAAATGTTCACCACCATTTTCCCACGGTTCTCAAAACAACGTGCTTCCATTTGAGCGTTGATTCTGTTAATATCTAAAAAACAGCTTTTTTCTCTTTCTTCCCATAAGGAGAGGCGTACCCCCATGTCCGAACAGTTAGCAGCCATCCGCACGTTGTACTCGACCATGTCAGAACGCCACGCGGCGCTTCGCACCCGTCTCGGTCGCGACCTCACCCAGGCCGAAAAGATTCTTTTCGCGCATCTCGCCGATCCCGCCAATCAAGAGTTGAAGCGCGGCGAATCGTTCTTGATGCTGCACCCAGATCGCATCGCGTTGCAGGACGCCACCGCTCAGATGGCGATCCTTCAATTCATCTCCAGCGGCAAGAAGCGCGTCGCCGTCCCGACGACGGTCCATTGCGATCATTTGATCATCGGCCGCACCGGCGCTGATGCCGACATGAAGGTGGCGATGGACACGAATAAGGAGGTCTTCGACTTCCTCGCCACGTCCTCGCAGAAGTACGGCATGGGCTTCTGGAAACCCGGATCAGGCATCATCCATCAAGTCGTGCTCGAAAATTACGCCTTCCCCGGCGGCCTCATGATCGGCACCGACAGCCATACGCCGAACGCGGGCGGAATGGGAATGTTGGCGATCGGCGTCGGCGGCGCGGATGCTGTGGACGTCATGGCCGGAATGCCGTGGGAATTGCTCAATCCGAAATTGATCGGCGTCAAACTCACCGGCTCGTTGAACGGATGGACCAGTGCCAAAGACGTCATCCTCAAGATGCTCGAACTGCTGACTTGCGCAGGCGGCACGAACAAGATCGTCGAATACTTCGGACCCGGCGTCGAAACCATCAGCCTTACCGGTCGCGGCACGATCACGAACATGGGCGCCGAACTCGGCGCGACAACCTCCGTCTTCCCCTTCGACAAGCGCACTGCCGCGTACCTCGAAGCCACGTTCCGCAAAGACATCGCCGCTGAAGCGATCAAGCATTTCGCTGAACTCAACGCTGACGCGTCTGCGCACGTCAATCCGGAGAAGTACTACGACCAGGTCATCGAAATCGATCTCGACACTCTCGAACCGATGCTCGTCGGCCCACACAGCCCCGACATCGCACACGCCGCGTCCGAAATGAAGGCGCACCAGCTCAAAGAAAATTACCCCGACGTTCTGAAAGTCGGCTTGATCGGCTCGTGCACGAACAGTTCCTACGAAGACATCGGTCGTGCTGCGTTCGTTGCGCGACAGGCGTTGTCCGCCGGCATTAAACCGAAAGCGCACCTCTTCGTTTCGCCCGGCTCGGACCAGATCCATTCGACGATGACGCGCGACGGTCAGCTCGAAACGTTGAAGGAATTGGGCGCGACGATCCTCGCCAACGCCTGCGGCCCGTGCATAGGCCAATGGAAGCGCGAAGACGTGAAGGAAGAAGATGGCAGCTCCAAAGTTCCGAACGTGATCGTGACCAGCTTCAACCGTAATTTCCGGGGCCGCAATGACAGCTTTGCAGCCACACTGGCCTTCATCGGCTCGCCGGAATTGGTCGTCGCCAAAGTGCTCGCAGGATCGCTTTCGTTCAACCCGATCACCGACACAATCCCCGGCCCGAACGGCCCGGTGAAATTGACGCCGCCCAGCGCACCGGAACTCCCGGCGAACGGCTTCGTCCGCGATGAAAAAGGCTTCCAAGCCCCCGCCGCTGACGGCAGCGCGGTGACGGTCAGCGTCGATGTCAATTCGAAGCGTTTGCAGTTGCTCGCTCCGTTCGCCGAATGGGACGGCAAGGACGTGGTCGATGCGCGCATCTTGGTCAAAGCGCTCGGCAAGTGCACGACGGACCACATCTCCGCCGCCGGAAAATGGCTCCAATTCCGTGGCCATTTGGACAACATTTCGAACAATTTGTTGATCGGCGCAACGAACGCGTTCACCAAAGAAATCGGCACCGCAAAGAACCACCGCACCGGTGAATCCGGTGGAGCCTATCCCGCCGTCGCGCGCGATTACAAAGCGCACGGCATCGAGTGGGTGGTTTTCGGTGACACGAACTACGGCGAAGGCTCCAGCCGCGAACACGCCGCTCTCGAACCGCGCTTCTTGGGTGGTCGAGCGATCATCGTCAAAAGCTTCGCGCGCATCCACGAAACGAACTTGAAGAAGCAAGGCATGTTGCCCCTCACGTTCGCAACCCCGGCGGATTACGACAAAGTCCAGGAAGCCGACAAGGTGAGCCTGATCGACCTGGCCAAACTCGCCCCCGGCAAGCCCGTCACGTGCATCCTGAAACACGCCGACGGAACATCCGACAGCATCCAATTGAACCACACGTACAACGCCGAACAGATCGAATGGTTCAAGGCGGGCAGCGCGTTGAATTTGATGAAGAAGATGGATAAGTAGAGTAGGTGGGCTGGTGTTTAAATTGAGTGTTGAGTATAAAGCCCAGAGGTAATGCTCTGGGCTTTGTTTCAACCTCATAGCTTGAAAACGGCTTAAAAGGAGTATTGGCAATGCTGAAATATAAAAAGCGATTCGTCTTGGACGAACACCAAAAGCCCTGCGCGGTTCAGTTGTCCATTGTAGATTTTAAACGCATCGAAGAAGCGCTTGAAAATTATGGCCTTGCGCAAATGATCGACCAGAATGCTGGCGAGAAGTCCCTCGGATTGGACGAAGCAAAAGGGTACTACAAGAAGTTGAGAGCCAAACATGTGGCGCGTTGAATACCAGAAGCGGTTTTTGAAGGAGTTGGCGGCATTGCCCAACCCGTTTCGAAAGCGAATTGAAACGTTTGCTTTCAACGAAATGCCCGGACAGAATCCATTCGGTCTGGGATGCATTGAAAAGATGGCGGGATATCCCGATAAATACAAAGCCCGGTTCGGAGAATTCCGCGCCGGTTTGACGATTTATTCGAAAAGCAAAGTTGTCCGGTTTGAGCGCGTTGGGAACCGCAAAGAAATATACAGAACGTTTCCTTGAAAAGCGTTCTCAATTGCCTCTAACAAAACAGCCCGTGCTCAAATCGGCGTTTTTTTTACAATCGACATTAATCCGGTTTTCTGCGAGATTGGACTCCAGCAGTTCGAACGCATTAGGAGCACGGGCCAGATAGTCTGGCGACGGGCACGCGTTTGAGGCGGAGTGCATGCAGGAGGAAACTGAATCATGCGATTCCACGCAGCAATGGTGGCGATGTTTATTTTGGTCTGCACGTGCGGAACTGCGGCCGAGCAGCGGCTGGAATTTCAGATCTATGATGTAACCGATCTCACCAGCACGCCGGTCGACTTCCCCTTTCTTGAACAAGCGCGCATCACAGGAGATAACATCTGTTGCTACGGGATGCCGACAATTGTCGCTCCCACCTGCGCATCCATCGCAGAGATGATCAAGATTCGAGTACAACCGAAATCCTGGGATCCGGTGGACGGCGCGAGTATTGAAGAGAAGGGCGGAATGCTGGTGGTAATGCAAACGGCGGAGGTCCACAAATCGATCGCGGCCCTGTTCGCCACTTTTCGCGAGCAAATTCAAATGCAAGTTGTGGTGAAGGGTCTGCTGGTGCCGTCTGCGACAATTCCGCGCGAGACATATTTCAACGCGGAAGCGCTGGGAAAATTGATCGGCCCGAACGGTGTCGCCAGCGTACTCGCGGCACCGCGCATTGTGTGCAGAAACGGGCAGCGGACGCATGTGCGCAGCACCCGGGATTTCGGGCATATTCACGACTTTGAAGTGAGCGGCAACTCGCTTGATCCGGTGATTCGGCAATTGAAAGAAGGTTGTATTTTTGACGTGCGGCCGAGGCTTTCGCATGATCGTCGATCGACCACAGTGGAACTTCGCTGCACGCTGACTAGCGGCGCGGAGATGAAGGAAAATCGGCGCATGACGCTCGCCCCTCCGATGGCGAATGCTGGGAATGCAGCCGTTTCGTCCACGCTGGAGGTCGACACGTCGTCAATGAAACAGGGATGCGTAAAGACAACGGTGCGGATTCCAAACGGTGTCTGGATGCTCGCCGGGACGATTCAAAATCCGGATGTCAACGCAAAAGAGAAGAACATTCTGGTCCTGGTTTCGGCGGAGGCGCTCAACAAAGAGACCGTCGGGAAACCGGCAAAGCTTGAAGAGATTGTTGGAAAAATAAATCCGTCCGAGCCTGCACCCAAGACTGTGTCGCCTAAAGCTGAGAAAGACTCCGGGCCGTTGGAACTGCGGATTTTTGACATTCGGGACATGGCATCAACTATCACGGATTTTCCCGCGCCCAATGATGCTGGGGAGCACGGCATCGATCCATTTGCCACGCAGCCCATATCGACGGGCTTGATGGATACAGACATCGCCACGCTGATTAGAGAGAAAGCCTTGGTGGATTATTTCGCCGACCCGGAATGCACGATTGATGTCTCGGCTGGAAAATTGGTCGTCGTTCAGCACCCGGCGATTCACGAGAAAATTGCGGCACTTCTGGATGAGTGGCGCCAGCAATTGATGCCGCAAATGATCACGCGCGCGCATCTTGTTGCGGCCGCTGAAATCCCGGACGCGAGCTATTTCGATGAAGACGGAATCAACGCGATTCTGACGAAAGCGGGCAATGAATCCGTGGCGGATTTTCGGTGCCTGTGCCTCAACAAGCAGATTACGCACGCGCGAAACGGGCGCGAATTCTCCTACGTCATGGACTACGACGTCAGCGGCGAGGTTTACGATCCGGTGATCAAGAACGCCTTTGAAGGTAGCACGCTGGAGGTCCATCCGATCCGTTCTTCGGACCGGCAATCGGTGTTGCTGAATGTCGGATTTTCGCTGAGTTCGGATGTGGCCCGGACGACGCGCACACTGGGCATCGCAGCCGGAGCAGGTGCTACGTCGAAAGCGACGATCACAAACACCTCCAGTGAAACGAGCCACAAAAAATACAACGTCACGCCGCCTGCAGCGAATGCGCCACCGAAAACAGATCAGGAGATTGCTGAGGAAAGTAAAAGTTCGTCGAGCCATACATCGGCCGGTTTGATGAACGGGCAATTCATCGCGGGCGTGGAATTGGACCTGCTGGCGATGAACACGCGAGTGATGAACACGCAGGTGCTCGTGCCGAAAAACAAGTGGGTGCTGGCCGCGGTGTTCAATAATTCGAACGCGAAAGGGCCGAAGAACTTGTTGTTGTTCGTGACGTCGGAAACGCTGGTAAAACCGGATAATAAGTGACAGAGCACACATTTGAAAACCCATCGTGCTCTGTCACGTCGTCATATTAAATTCACGTCTTCAACTCAAACCTCTCCCCCACATAAACCCGCACCGGCTTGCCGCGTTCGAGTGTTTCGTGTTGAGCCCAGCGTTGGCGTTGGACGCGTTGGGCGCTGGCTGTTTCGCGTTGGGCGACGTGCTCGGCCAGGCGCGCGAGCGCCAGTTTTTTGTTTGCGGATTGCGAACGTTCTTCGCGCGCTGTTGCAGTCAAGCCGGTGGGAAGATGCGTGACGCGGACGGCGGTCTCCGTCTTGTTCACGTGCTGGCCGCCGGGGCCGCTGGCTCGCATCGTGTCGTAACGCAATTCGCTCTCCGACCAACTGAATCGCTCGGGCAGCGACAGGCTGCTGATTCCGACGAACCAGTTCTTGCGCTTGTATGTCGGACGAAACGGGCTGCGCGAAATCCAGAGGATCGTGCCCAACCAGCTCGCCAGAAATACCTCCTGCCCGTCGCCGGAAATCGAGATCAATGCCGAATCCAGCGTCTGCAAGAACGGGCCTTCGACACTCTCCAACATCTCGACTTCGAACCCCGCCGCCGTCGCCTCTTCGGTGAACCGTGCCAGCACCTGTGTCACGGCCCACGCGCATTCCGCCGGTCCTCGCCCGGACGTGATTTGAATCCATTGCCTCATTATTCAGCCCTCCGCAACTTGTACGTGATCAGCGGGCGCAACGTCGCGACCACTTTGACCAATCTGGCGTCGACCAAATCCTGGACGACGACGTCAACATTTTTGTAGGCTTGCGGCGCCTCCTCATAGAGCAGCTCGCGATCTTCGCAGATCACGCGGCTGCCGATTGATGTGCGGAGCAGCGTCGTTTCGTCGTAGCGTCCGAACAAGCGCGCTTTGCAATCCGTCCGCGCCCATTTTCGCCCCGCGCCATGTGAGACACTTTTAGCATTCGTCGATTGATCGCCGGTCGGGACGACGAGGTAGCTCAACGTCCCACGACTTCCCGGCACAACCAATACGCCTTGATCCGACGCGTTCGCGCCCTTGCGATGGATCCAGCATTCGCGGCCATCAAGGACATCGCGAGCGACGAAATTGTGCGGGACATCCAGCACACGTTTCGCCACCGATCCCAGCGCGTGGAGAAAGCGTTGAGCGATCAGCGCCCGGCTCGCCGTCGCCCATTTCACGGCGTGATCGTGCAGCGCGAGGTACGCCTGGGCATCGTCGGATTGTGCGTCGATGCTCGCGTAACCGTGGCGCAGTTGGTGACTCATCAACACCGTTCGCCCCAATCCGCGCGAACCGCTGTGGACGAGCACCATCAAGCGTTCGGCGTCCAAACCTAACGCATCGAATGCGGGCTGGTCTGCGACGGAATCAATTTGCTGCAATTCCGCAAAATGATTCCCGCCACCAATCGTACCGAGCGCGCCGTCCTGCTCTGTTACCGCCGCACCGAACTGCTGTAACCACTCCGCCCGGTCACCGTCCCATGGCGAATCCAAGCCAGTCAGCTTCCGTTCCCAGCGGTCCAGCTTGGTTTTCTTTGCAGACAATTCAGACTGCCACAACCCCATCCCACATCCGACATCATTTCCAACCAAATGCGGATAGAAAACTCCTGTCGAAACAAACGCTGCTCCAACCGGACCGCATTTTCCGGGATGCAAATCTGGCAAACCGACCGCCAGTTCCATCCCCTCCAATTCCGAGGTCCCGCGCAATTGCGACACCGCGTTGCCTTCAATCCAATTCGACGGCGAGGCAAACAGCCGCACTTTATCAGTGATTGACTTATACATATAACTCCAGATTAGTTACGACGCTGCTATGTGTTGCTGCCATGGCAGAACATAAGACGTGGCGACGCGCGAAATGCGTTTCGCAAATGAAATAGATAACCTGTCAGCGCGAACAGTGTTCGGCTGTTAAGATTGTTTAATTGTAGGAATAGATGCAGATAGGAACGGAGACAGAATTAAGAAACAAAATCCTGTGTCAGTTGATAGGCATCGTGGGTGTGGGTATACATCATGATAGCAGCCTCCTGAATTGAACGATTTGTGTACAATACCAGACAATATAGCCATGTCAACTATTATTTAAATGAGTTAATTTGGAAAATGAGGTAGGTCAGACAAATCAATCTGTCGCACTCTGTGATTCGGAAATGTTGACGGTGTGGGCGCACTGAAGCGTCTCATTCCAGCTACTCGATGCAAACATGAGTCAAACCAGGAGGTATTGATGGAAGTTCTCTATGAACTCAGTGTGGTGTTGGCTTTGACCGTTGCCAATGGAATTTTTGCGATGTCTGAAATGGCAGTGGTCTCGGCGCGTCGAGCGCGGTTGCAGAAAATGGTCGACGAGGGCAGTCTAGGCGCACAGGCGGCGTTGAAACTGTCACTCAGTCCCGGAACATTTCTGTCCACGGTTCAAATTGGGATCACGCTGATTGGAATTGTCGCGGGTGCATTCGGCGGCGTTCGGATGTCGGCGCTTCTCTCGGTGTGGCTGGCGACCTTTCCGACTCTCGCACCTTACGCAGAGAATATGGCGTTCGCATTGGTGATCGCGCTCATCACATACCTGTCGCTGGTCATCGGCGAACTGGTACCCAAGCGGCTTTCGCTGATGGGGGCCGAACGGATTGCGAGTTGGGTCGCGAAGCCGATGGGCTGGGTGACGATGCTGGCATATCCTGTGGTCAAGCTTCTGGATTATTCAACCGACGCGATCTTTTGGGCCCTGCGAATCCGTTCGTCGGCAGAATCGCCCGTTTCGGAAGATGAGATCAAAATCATTGTCAGTCAGGCCACCGAAGATGGTGTGTTGGAAAAGGGCGAGCACGACATCGTCCACAATGTTTTAAATTTTACAGATCAAACAGCGAATAACTTGATGACGCACCGTTCCAATATGGCGTGGCTCGATGTGCACGATTCGTTTGATGCGATGATCGACAAGGTCGTGGCGAAAGGGCATTCATTTTATCCGGTCTGCCGAGGGAGCATGGATGACGTGGTTGGGTTGGTGTCGGTGAAATTGCTGATGAGCATGCGGCACGATGCGGAGAAGGCCGACGTGATGAGTAAATTAATCGAGCCGCTCTATGTGCCCGGAGCCATGCGCGCATTGAAACTACTTGAGTGTTTCAAACAGTCGCGCAAACACGTGGCGTTGGTGGTGGACGAATTCGGAGTCGTTAGGGGGATCGTGACATTAATCGACTTGATGGAGTCCCTCGTAGGCGAATTGCCGGACTCGCCTATGATCGAGGACTTGCCGATGGTCAAACGCAGCGATGGATCTTGGCTGATCGATGGATTGGTGATGTTGGACCGTGTCAAAGCCAAGTTTCAAATCAAGGATCTGCCGGGCGAAGGGACAGGTCAGTTTGAAACGCTCGGCGGATTTGTGATGATGAACGTGGGCCGTATTCCAGTCGCAGGCGACATCGTGAAGGTGAAAGGTTTGAAATTTGAAGTGGTGGACATGGATGGAAATCGAGTCGACAAAGTGCTCCTTGCACTGGAATGATGCGCGTGTTTCCAAGCACAGAGGCCACTCATTCTGTGAATTCTTTCACTAGCTTATCCAAACTCACTTTCACATCGTCCAACGTTCCGACAACGACAAACATGGAGTAAGCATAATCGCCGGGTTTGATCCCGGTTTTGTCAGTCAATCGGAATACGCAATTCCATTTCACCACATGTTGCGGAGCGAAGCGGAAGCGACCGTAGCCGATTTTTTCCGGGCCGCGTGGCTGCTTGACGGGGGCGAAGATGCCCATCGCGTGGCTGCCATTTTCGGTCGAGAACACCAAGGGGCATGGCTGCTCGCCCGGCCCGTCAGTGATCGGTGCATACTCGCCGGTCTTCGAATCTCGCTTCTGAAAAACACTGAACGCGGTGGGCATGTAGCCCGTCAGTGCTTCAAGTACCGCGTGTGTGTGATGCTCGTTGGGGAGCGTAAATGTTGTGTCGTATTCGATGACATTGGGCATGTCTTTGTGACCGATGTGGACGCGTTTTGAGACGGGATGATTGGACAGCACCGTCGTGTTCTTCGCCGGATTGCCGCCGGATTTTTCTCCGGGCTTCAGCCAGAACGCCATCTGAATCGTCGTCTTCAATTCCGGCCCGGTCGCTGAAATAGCGAGTAAGCGACTCGACGAAAACGGTCCAGCACCATCATCGCGCGAACCGGCTTCCGTCGGATTGTACGTCTCGCCGGTGATCGGCGTGCCGCAATCGAGATTCGATGCGGATTGCAATTGCCGTCCATGATCGTGGCTGTCCACGAACTCCTGCCCGCGCCACGTCAACGAATGAATTGCCCCGGCCAAGCGCGACGTCGTAGTGATGACGATCTCCGAATCTTTATACGGTGCACGAATCTGCGCGTTACCGTTTGCATTTGGAAATTCTATCGCCGGACCGCCGCGGCCCAGCGTCCATTCTTTGACAACTGCGCCGGATTTATCTTTGATGCGAATGAATGCGACGCGGCATTCGCCCGGAGCGGTGCTCGGATCCAGCCGGATACGTCCGAGGTCCGGGGCTTCAATGCGTACGGAATAATCGTGCCATTCGGCGTCATGAACAATCGTGAAATTCACACGCCGCGCGGGGCCGAACGCGCCTTTGTTTTCTTTTGGGGTCCAGTAAATCTGAGCGATGCCGCTGCTTGTCGACTTTGCTCTGATCTCAATCACAAACGGCCCGACCATTTCCGGCACGTCCGTCGAGACGATGAACGGATCGTGCTTCGTCGCAACGATCACGAATTCTTTATCGCGCATGTCGAGCGAACAGTCCGCCGACGCTTGCCACATCGAACCGTCCGCGCCTGCCATCGCGTTGCCATTTTGAGCCGCATGCGCCATCGAACTCCACACGACGATCATCCACACCAACACGGTTTTCAATTTTCGAATCATTGGCACTGTTCCATTCAAGAAAAAATTCCGAGCACGAATACTAACCCGGCACGATTTAAACGCCACTCTGCGCAGACGGGTGCAAACAGGCGTTGCGGTCGCGAGTCACAAAACTACAATCAATCGAGTTCGGATGGTATTACATTCTTCACTTTCCCCGGCGGGATCGTATGTCGCTTCGTTGCTCTGGTATTGAAAAACGATTTGGAAGCAACCGTGCGCTGGCTGGTGCGAACCTGACCGTTCGCGGCGGGACGATTCACGCGTTGCTGGGCGAAAACGGAGCGGGAAAATCGACGCTCAATAATATTATTTCCGGCGCGATGAAAGCGGATGCGGGCGTCGTTGAAATCGATGGGCGCGCGATACAATTCGCCTCGCCTTTGGAAGCCGCAGCGGCGGGTGTGGGCGTGGTGCATCAACACTTCCTCTTGGCTGAAGCGCTGACCGTTGCCGAGAACATTTCGCTGGGCATGCGCGGCAGTGCTTTCGGACTTTTTTTTGATTCCCAAAAAGCGGAGGCCGCAGTAACGGAACTGGCCGCGCGAACGGGATTGGATGTCGATCCGCGCGCTCGCGTTTCGAACCTTCCAGTCGGCTTGCGACAGCGCGTTGAGATTCTCAAAGCGCTGTCGCGCGGCGCGAAAATTCTGTTGCTCGACGAACCGACCGCCGTGCTCGCTCCCGCTGAAATCGAGCGCCTGTTTGTCACGCTGCGCGCATTGCGTGACGAGGGCCGGACTATTGTGATCGTCACGCACAAACTCGACGAAGTTTTTGCGCTCGCCAGCGACGTCACCGTTCTGCGCAAGGGCGCGACAGTTTTAGAATCGCCCATAGGTGGAATCACTCCCGCCGAACTTGCGCGCGCCATGATCGGCCAGGACCCGCCTGGATTGATAAGCGCGATGCCTAAACGCACAGCCGAATCGAATGACGCGCCGATCGTGTTCACGCTTCGCGGAGTGCGTGTGCCGGGAGTGTTGGATGTCCCGGCGCTGGAGATTCGCGCGGGCGAAATTGTTGGGATTGCAGGCGTCGAAGGAAATGGTCAGAACGAACTCGCCGGGATCATTGCTGGGACGATTGAGCACGCGCATTCAATCGACACGCTTTCGCTCGGATCGCGTGATCTGCGACCGTTGTCGATTCGCGAACGAAGCGAATCGGGGATTGCGGTGATCCCGTCGGATCGGCACCGCGAAGGGTTGGTTCTTGATATGACGTTGGCCGAGAATCTGCATCTTCGAAAACCACTGATACGACGCGTTGCGACGCTGCCGCTTTTGGATGGCGATGCGATGACATCGAATGCTGCGAGTCTTCTCCAAGCCTTCGGAGCGATGCCAGCGGAACCTGAACTTCCTGCCGGAGCGCTGAGTGGCGGCAATCAACAAAAAGTGATCGCAGCGCGCGAATTGAGCGGGAAGCCTTTACTGATTCTGGCGAGCAATCCGACGCGCGGGTTGGATGTCGGAGCGGCGGCGGAGATTCAAAACCGTCTGCTCACAGCAGCGCGTGAAAGCGGTGTGGGAGTGCTTCTGATTTCTGCGGACATGGAAGAAGTCCTCGCGCTTTCAGATCGCGTCTTCGCACTCTATCGCGGCTCACTCACCGCAGTAGGTTCGCGCGGCGTTTCGCGCGATGCGGTTGGGCGTGCGATGGTGGGCGCGGAATAAATGGTTTGAAATGCTTTTAATTATTTCGGAGTGGATGACCACTCGCCGCGAAAGGATTGGATGTCGATGCGCCCGGACGTCTCGCGGCGAATGCGAATGGAGCCTTCAGTATGCGGCGCAATAACTCGAGCTTCAAGCGCATCAAAATCAACGCCACTGGATTCGTCGGGGCGAGTTGTCGTCCCGGCGACGAGAATGGTGCTGCGGCTCAATCGGATTAAGTCAGTCGTTTCGCGCGGCCACCGACCGAATTCACCGGGTATGATTCTCAGCACGTCGGCAGACCACGACTCTCCTATTTTGGGGAGCAGCCGCTGCAACGACGCGCTGGATTTAGCTTCGACGAACAGCGCATTGAACGCGCCACACTGCACGCGCACAGAGAGCGTAGTTGTGTTCGCTGCGGGCTTATCGGCGGGCGGTCCGTCATCGGCAAATTCCCAACGAATTCCGATGGGTGACTCGACCGTTTCGTTTGCTACCGGTGAACCGTAGGTGATATTTTTTTCAGTCAACACCGCTTCCAATTTCCGTCGAATTTCGCTGGGAAATTTGCAACGCGGCAGGATCACGCGCCGGGGAGCGACGCGCGGAACGATGTCGAGCGCGCCTGAAATTGCGCCGGGACTATCCGACGTAATGACGAGCACGTCGAGGCGTTGAATGCGGCGGCGACGCAGCAGTTCGGCAATGCGCAGCCCTTGGCCCGGCCCGCCGGTGTCGATCATAGCGGAGCCGTTCTTCGATTCGATCAGCGCTGCGCGTCCCGTTTGTAAATCGAAGATCGTTAATTCAGGCGACGCAGGCGGGGTGCAAAAAAGAATGGTCGAAACCAATAGCAGTGGACACGCAACGGTCAGGCCCAGCACACGTCGCCACATGGCGCTTGGAGGCGGGGTTACCCACATCGACAACATGACAAGCGCATACAGCACAAGAGTCGCGACATAAGGGCGGGGCATGTCGATGGACGATCCCGGGACGGCTGCGCAAAATGCGTTGATCGATTCGAGCAGGGACAGCGAAAGATAGGCTCCCCAGCCCAGCACTTTGCCGAGCGTGGGCCACAGCGCACCGAACGCGATCGTTGCGCTGCCGAACGCCATGCAGACGGTGAGAAATGGGAGCGCGAAGAGATTGACGAAGAGTCCCAGCGTTGAGAAGCGGCCCATGTGCCACGCGACAGATGGTGACGTCGCCAGCCACGCGGAGAGCGTAATGAGCATTGACTCTGCGGCCCATTGTTTCACTCGTTCAATCAATGGAGGCGTCTCGCCGGGAGCGAGCAAGAGGGGGCGCGTGTGCGCCGCGTACCACTTTTCCCACGTCTCCTGAAAAAGCGGGCGCAGCGTGAACAGCGACAGGACGGCGAGAAATGAGAGTTGAAATCCGGCGGTGAACAGATCGTGCGGCGCATAGGAGAGCACGATCAGCGCGGCGGCTCCCAGCGCGGAAAGCGGTTCGGATTCGCGTTGAAAAAATGATGCCGCAACGTAGGTTCCGAACATCGCGGTTGCTCGGACGGCGGGTGGCGACGAACCAGTCAGTAGACAGTACGCGAAGCAGGCGACGAGGACGGCCACGGCGGATTTGCGCTTGGAGATTCCGAACAATCCCAGCGACCGCCACATCAGCACGCAGACGAGTTGAATGTGCAGGCCGCTGATGGCCAGAAGATGCGCGGTGCCGGAGATGGCAAACGCCTCGCGATCCGACACGCTGAGCGATTCGCGGCGTCCAAAAACCATCGCATTCAACAAACCGGCTTGTTCGGTGTGGCCGTTGAGCAACGTGTTCGTTTGCGCAGCGAGATGTCCGCTCAACCGCCGCAAGAGCAGCGCGAACCGCCACCATTCAGGACCGGCGAGTTTGTGGACTGTCGATGACGACACCGTCCCAACACGGCGCACACCCAGCCCCGCGAGGTACGCGCCGTAATCAAATCCGTCGGGTATCGTTGAGACAGGAAGCGGTTCGAGCAGGACCCGGCATTCAATGCGGTCGCCTTCAGCTAAGGCCTCGAGATGACCGGATACAGATTCGGCGTCGTCGCTTTTTTCGTCGTCGGTCGGCGTGTCATCAACCCGCGCGATGGCTTTGAGCGAGACACGAATTCTCCCGGACGCGGGCTGCATCGTGTTAGGTTCGCGTCCCAGCGAATTGAGCGCGAGGGTCCACGCGATGCGCGGTGCTGCGTTTCCGGGCGAACGTGCTACGCGCCATTCAGACTCGGTGATCGTTCCTCGCACCCACATGAAGTTGGGGCGCTCGGGCGTTTGAACGGATATGTCGTCAGCGGGGACGACCCGGAATTGTGCTGCATGAGTCAACGCGCCGAGTACACACGCAGAGAGAAGCCCGGCTGGAATAGTGCTGCGATGAACATAACCGACTGATGCAATCGCCAGCATGAAACTGGCGGCTACCAGATAAAAAAGAGTGGTGAGTGGAAGCGGAACGAACGCATCGAGCGCGATCCCTGCGCAGAACATCAACGCCAGCCAGAACAGTGGGCGTCGACGAAGGAAGCCGCTGTCCGGACGCGCCGCCATGAGGTGTTCTCGATGAACGTAAAATGGACGGCACAAAGACGGGCTGTAAGCCCGTCCTACTTTTGGTCGGCAACGCTATTTGTCGGCTGATTCGACGTCGATCACTTTCAATTCGATCGTCGCCGGGGCACTGTTGTTTTCGCCATCGGAGACGATGAGTTCGAATTTATAATCGCCGGCTTTGTAAATCTTGATGCCGACACGATCCTTCGCCAGGGCGGCAGCGGGGAGCTTCAAATTATCGCCGCCGACTTGCCGCCACGTGAACGTCATGTCCTTACCGCCCGCAGCTTTGCTCCCGCTTCCGTCCAGAATGATCACGCCTTCGGTCGGGTTAGCGGGATTGGGCGGCTTGTTGCGGTTGGCTACTGGAGCAGGGTTGGGTTTGACCGTTGGAATGGCCACCGGAATCGTTCCCGGCGCTGCGACGTTGACAATAATCTGCAACGGCTCGCTGTAATCCTTGCCGTCAAAAGCCACGACTTCAAACCGGACTGTTCCCGGTGTTGCGGGCGTGAAAGTCATG
Source organism: Planctomycetota bacterium (assembly GCA_037129555.1). Classification (GTDB taxonomy): domain Bacteria; phylum Planctomycetota; class SZUA-567; order H5-PLA8; family H5-PLA8; genus JANXLS01. The sequence goes on along the minus strand of JBAXUS010000076.1, from coordinate 4,228 downwards.
ATCGGGCCGGATTGCTTCAATTCAGTATTGCCACGCCGCCAGCGGAAGGTCAGTGCTTCTGGTCCCTTGTCAGGATCATTTGAAGCGGACGCGTCGATCACCGTTTGAGTTCCCACTTCGGTGCTGATGACCGGGCGTTCGACGACGGCTACGGGCGGAACATTCTTTGAACGGGCTCGAGCTTGGAACGTGATTTGTGCGGGTTCGCTGTCGTCATTGCCATCGTTGACCACGAGTTCCCAGACATAAGCGCCTTCAGCTGGAACGGGGAATTGAATCTTCGATTTGCGGTCCTCGCCCACTTTCAAGCGGACGGACTCGCCTCCTTTTTGTCTCCAGAAATATTGGAGTTGGTCCCCAGCTGCACCGTTCGGTGATTTTGATCCCGAGCCATCCAGCGTGATCGTGTCACCCACCGTCGGAGGAGCGATTTCTGCAATGATGGCCTGCGGCAAGGACGCGCCCGTGATCGTGAACGCAACCGTGGCTGGCGCGCTATCAACATCGCCGTTGTTCACGACAACTTGAACTTCATACGTGCCGGGTTTGGATGGAATGACGGTCACTTCCTGTGCGATTTCGCGCGGTACGAAGACCAGCTTTTGCGGGCCGCTGGTTTGACGCCAGCGATACGTCAGTTGCGCGCCGCCCGGATCGCTGCTGCGCTGGGCGCTCATGCGAACTTCTTTTCCAGCCGGCGACGGATCTTTTGACAACAATGTGGCGACGGCCACGGGTCCAGCAACGGCAGCGGTTCCCTTGACTTCAAACGTGAATGTTTCTGTATCGCTGCTCTGGTTGTTCTGGTCCACGACGACCAATTGCATCGTGTACGAACCGGGCTTCATCGGAATGAAGCGCAGCACTTTTGACTGGCGTTGCTTGGCGGTCAATCCCAATTCAGCGGCTTCGTCTGTCCAGTAATATTGCAACGGGCCATCGTTGGGACTGGTGCTGCCTTCGGCAGACAATTCAACTTCGCTCTTCAACGCGACCGACTTGAGGCCCGTAATTTTGGCGACAGGCTTGTTCTTTTTTGGAGGCGTGGGCGGTGTCGGTGGGACAGGCGGCGCGACGACCTCCGGAGCGGCTACGTCCAGCGCGAATTTCTGCGGATCGCTGTCGCTGACTCCGTCGTTTACAACCAATGAAATCACGTGCCGACCGGCCTCGGTGACTTTGAACGTCCAGTCCTGTTTGCGGCCATTGGGCGGTGGTTCTTTAATTTTTTCGGATTCATCTGTCCAGCGATACGACAACGCTTTTTGTGTGGGGCTGAACGATTTCGCACCGGAAAGCGACACGCGTTCTCCAACGGTCGCGCGCTCCTGGCCGGTGATGACAGCCGTCGGTTTCAACACTGCCGGGTCTTTGACACCGATTTGAGTTTGAGCGACGGCGGAAAGGCCTTTCGAATTCGTGGCTTCGACTTGAAATAAATACGTCCCGGGTTTGTTGGGCGTGAAGCGGAAGCGCGCATCCTGGGCGTATTCGACAGGAATTTTCAGCGACTTGGGTTCGAGACACGTCCACAGGATTTTGATCGGAAGATTCTGCGGATCGCGGATCTTTGCTTCCATGGCCAAGGGTTCGCCGACGTTGCACTTTTGAGTTGCATCCAATTCAATGACGGGCGGCTTGTCTGCTGCTGAAACGCGGATGGTGATAGGGTCTGAAATGCCTTGTTTTCGTCCGTCGTTGACGAGCAGCATGACGCTGTACTCGCCTTCTTGCTGGGCGGAAAAGCGCGCCACCGGGCCATCGGTGCCGCGAATGTTGTCGGGGAATTTTTTGCCGGGAACAGGGGCCCAGATGTACGTCAGTTTCAAGCCGTCCTCGCTCGAACTTTTTGAACCGTCCAACGTGACTTCTTCACCCACCGAAACACTCGTCTTGTTCGCAATCAAGCGGGCCGTCGGGCCGGATTTGACGGGTGGCGGAGGTACAATCGGATCGGTGGGCGTTGCCGTGCCAGTCCCCACTTGGAACGTCACAGGTTCACTTTCGAACACGCCTGCATTGGTTTCGATAATTAGCACGAATTTGTACGAGCCATTTTCAGTCGATACGAAATTCTGAACGGGGAAATTCAGCTTGTCGGTGCGCTCGGCGGAGAAGGGGCGAGTCTTGTCCGCCGTCAGCGTTCTCACGCGCGGGCTCTTTTCCGTGTCGATTTGCTTCCACGCGAAGCGCGGCGTGTCGGCTTCGTTGACGGCTGATCGTGATCCATCGAGGGTAATGATGTCACCGATGCGGAACGGTTTCTCGCTGCCCGGCACTTCGGCCACCGGCTTCGGATCTTTCGTTACGGGTTTGACGGGAGGACGATTTCCATTTTGAATTTCTGATTGCCCGTTGGTCGGCTCATCGCCGAAAAAGATCTCGCCCTTTTTGACTTTGACTTCGACGCTCACTGGATCGCCCCAGCGTTTGCCGTCAAAGCATTTCAACGTGAATGCATATGTAGCAGCCTCTTTGGCGACGAAATCGAACTGCCGCGCGGAGAGTTGTTCGGGCGTAAGTAAAAAGCCTTCGGGCGCTCCGACGATGGTCCACTGATATTTCGTGATCGTGCGGTTTCCGAACGCTTTGCTGTCCTGTCCGTTGAGCACGATTTTTTGGCCGACGCGCGCCTTCTGATCAGGGCCGGGATTGGCTGCAGGCAAGGGCGTGGATGGCAGAACTTCCTGCGTGAAGCGCTTGGTGGTTTCGAGATTGTATTCGTTGCGGACGGTGACTTCGAAGACGTATTTGTCCGGCTCGGTGGGTATGAAATAGGTTTCACTGACCCATTTATTGGCAGCTTTGTCGAAGCGCGCTGCACTGGGGTCGGCGATCTTGACGGGTCGGCCTTCCTTTTGCACCCACGTGAACGAAAGTTTGCCACCATCGGGATCGTTGGCGGATATCTTCAGGATGACTCGTCCTTCAGTGGTATCTTCTTCGGCCGCAATGCCAACAGTCCATGCTAGCATGGACAGGAGGAAGAGGGCTCCGAATGTTTTACAGCCTTTCATGCGTTTCACCCCGGTGCCGTCACACTTTGTTTCAAACCCACATGGTCCTTCATGTTGTTCGGCTATGGCACCGAATCAATTGAAGGCATTTCATCGAACCGATTCAGGTACTCGATCCAACTGGATGCGGCGGCTGCTATTCGTATTACTTAGCGTCTAGTACGTACGTCTTTTTTGATTCCAATCCGTCTTCGTTTTTCACCGTTACTTGGAACGTGTATGTTCCGGCTTTTGTCGGAATGAAGTACGTATCACTCAACCACTTTTTAGTGTTATCGTCATATTTTGACGCGACTGCATCTAAAATTTTTGCATCCGGCCCAGACAGTTGCACCCATTTGAACGTCAATTTGCCACCATTGGGGTCACTCGCTTTGACATGCAACTTGACGCGATTGTCCTTGGGCGTCTCTTCTGCAGCTGCGTGGCTCCAGCTCAAAACGAGCAAGAACACACACAGGGCTGCAAGTCGAGCGGACAGTGTCCGGCTCACGGTTTTCATGACGAACAGTGCGCTCATGGCTCTAGGTCGCCTCCTGCTTCGGACGTTGCAACTTCGACTTCGGGCGCGACGGGAGCTTCCGGTGCCGAGGGTTCGGGCGCGGGCGTCATGCCCAACAAAACGCCCAATTCCGCGGACAGCCCTTGAATCTCGTCTTCGCTCAAATCCGGTTCAACCACAGCATGTATGACTGTTTCAGCCCCGGCAATCTTTTCACGATAATGTTGCACGACCCGGTTTTGGTCGTCTTTTTTCTTCTCAGCGACGGTCAGCATTTTCTTGCGCGACAGCATCAGCGCGAGAATGTAACGGAACGCGATGCGCTGGGAACTGGAGTCTCCTTCGAGTCGCTTGAAGAACTCCAGCACGTATTCCATGTCCAGCGCCGGGCGTGCTTTCTTCGGTCCCTGATTGTGCCGGGCTAAAGTCGTTTTCCAAAAATAGAACACATCCGCCGGGCGGTGATTTTGAAAACACGTGTCGCAATAATCAGCGCGGCGCATGCCTTCGTTGTCTTTGAACAAGACGGAGAAAAACACCGCATCCGGTGCGAACGGAGATGAACAGTGGGCACACTGATGCCCCGTTTTATTAAACTTCCATTCAGTCTCAGTCACAGCCACCCTCGTTAAACTTCTGCACTTAAAAGTTTAATGATTATGACGCGAACTGTTAGGAATTCAAGAAGATAGGGGAATGAATTCGCGAT
>JBAXUS010000075.1:0-27185 GCA_037129555.1 Planctomycetota bacterium | reverse complement strand
CTGAGTTCTGCCGGAGACAAATTCCGTGCGTCTTTGGTTTTCATGCACTATAGTAATTCGAGATTCTCATTGACGGACAATTATTGATCTGGGTAATATGTTCAGGAAGTTGAACGATTGGACTATGTACACCGAATTTAAACCGCTCAGATATTTCGAATGCAAGGCCTTGTGAAGTCGTCTATAATTAGCGGGTGCATAAACGGACTTGCAGTTGCCGTTCCCTCTTCCCTTGAAGGAAAGGGCGGACGAGCGTACTCGCTCGCCGGGTGAGGGGTTTGCTTGGATACATTAAACGCGCTTGGATTAATCAGCGCTTACCCCTCACCCCGCGAGACGAAACGGCTACCGTAAGTCCTGTGATGCAACCCTAATATCAGCATGTTGTAGCTTCTGAATCGCGTACGGCTCGAAGGAATCGAACTGATGTCTCATCTTGGCGTTCTAAGCACTCGGCTCACGCTTATCGTTTGTTTTGCGGCGCTGGTTTTATGCTGCGGCGTTTTTGCGGCTGACCTTCCTGGCACCGCGCCTTATATAGCCGGTCTCGACGAGATGGAGCGCGCGAAATGGGACGATGCCATCACGGCGTTCACGCAGGCGATTAAGGTGGAAGATGAAAACGCGGACTACCATCTCGCTCGCTCCGTGGCGAACGCATTCTCCGAACAACTTGAAGCGGCACAGCGCGATGTGGACCGCGCCGCACGGCTTCGTCCCAACCATAAGTTGACTAAATTATTTCAGGCCACGATCATCGCTATGCAAGGCCGTTTCAAGGAAGATGCAAAATTCTATCCACTCCAGGCACCTGACACATTCGATCTGGCCGTTCGCGAGATGTCGCACAAGTATGGGGAAGCAGCGTTTCGACTGGCCGCAGGTCAGACGGCTGATGCGGTCTCGATGGCGCGTTTACAAGAACAGCGCGACACATCGAAAGCGCAGTTTGCTGACTTCGCGAAACAGTTTGTCGTCCGAGTCAAACCTGAGGGGGCGTCGCTCGCGGGCGCGCTGAAATCGCGCGGTGTAGAACGCTACAAAAAGCGGTTGTACAGCGAAGCGTTGGACGATCTTGAATGGTCCCGGCGCTGGACTCCGAACGATTCCGAAATCGTTTTCTTCATTGCGTCGTGCAAATTGGATCTCCGCTTTTACGAAGGCGCGCGCGCTGATTTCACACGCGCGTTGCAACTGGTTCCCAATTGGGGCAGCGCGTACATCGGTCGCGCGCTGGCTCATGCTGCGCTCGGAAACAGCGAGACAGCGCGCGCTGATTTTGCGCTTGGACAGAAATACGACCCGAAGTCTGCTGCGGTCTGGAGGGATGAACTGGAACGGCAACTCACCGCGATGGATAAACCCACGACGGCCAGTCAACGCAATCAAATGCTGATCGATTTAAAAAGTTTGGTTTCATCTGGCGCGAAATCGCAGGCTATTTTTCTGCGCGCGATCTCGCTCGTCCGGGCCGTCCACGCCACGCGATTGCATGCTGATGAACGGTACTCACTCCGCTTGCAGGAATTGCGCGACGCTGTTGCCGACGAGGGAAAAGCCAGTGCGGACGCATATGCGGCGCTGAGTGCATTTCTCTATGAAGAAGCTACTTCTGCGCTCTTCGAATGGGTCGAGCCGCGCGATGAACCCAAGAGTGTCCGCGGCCAAACTGACGCGATGTATGCCGCCGAATTGGACGAGGCGGAACAGGTCGCTGATAAGGCTTTGAAACTCAATCCCAAACACGGCAAAGCACTCGCCATCAAAGTGGCGTGTTTGTTTGAAAAGATGAAATTCGCCGAAGCGGAACCGATCATCGCCAGTGTGCTTGAAGCTGCGCCCACTGAGTCCTCGGTGTTGGACATTTTCGTGCGACTGATCGTCCGCGAAGTGCGGATCGCATTTGAAGTTTCCAGTCGCGACGTGGCCAATTTAGGCTGGGCGGCAGCGAACGATCCGTTTCTCCGTTTTCCAAAAAGCTACGGAGCAAAAGAGGCTCCCGCGATCCGTGCGCAAGGCATCGCGCTAGGTGAAAAACTTGTACCGTTGCTTAAATCCGTCGTCGAATCTGAGTACTCCAACGATCCGTCCGGCGCACGTACGGCCCTCGAATCCGCCGTCAAAAAGCAGCCCGACTTTGTCGCGGCGTGGCGCAAATTGGGCGGCATTTACGGACGACTGAATTTGCCGCGCGAGCAGGCAGACGCGTATCAGTCCGCAGCGAACATCACGCACACTACGGCTGCGCCGATGTTGAAATTTGCGTGGACTCAATTCACATCGGCGACGTTGGAAGCCGCGGGATTTGCAGTGATTCGTGCGGGGGAACTTGATCCGGCCGATCCACGTGTGGCGGCGTTTCGCGGTGTGCTCGCGCGTGAATCGGGCAATGCGCTTGATGCGGCTAATTGGTTTACGGTTGCTGCGGCTCTGCGCGAAGCCAACGCGCAATTTAACGGTACGCGCTTGAAGCTCGCAACGGGTGCTCCGTTGCGGGCCAGTGACGTCGGCCTCGCCATTCAATTGAATTACCTAACCGGCGAACTGGCGTTGGAAGCCAATGCGGCAGAACGCGCGGCTGTTGCGCTGGAAGAAAATGTTACGCTTTATCAACGCATCGAAGAATCCGAGCGTTACGTTCCGGCGCCTGGCGCGATGCTGCCGCACGTTTCTAAAAACGCTGCCGAGATTCCGCCTGCTCAAAATATCGAGACGATCATGGCCTGGTCACGGCTGCGGCTGGGGCAGGCTTATTTGAAATTGAATCGAAACCATGAAGCGAATCGTGAACTCGTCTGGATCATTAATTTCGACCGACGCCGACGGCAAAAAATAGAACCCGGCGCAGCCATTCTCCAGCCCGCGCGGCAAGCGATTGTCTACCTGATCAAAACGGCTCTGGCCCGGAACGATTTCGATGGCGCGCAGAACTGGCTCGACAACGCTCCCAACGAAAAAGACCTTCCGCCGAATGTTGTGGCCGAACTGACATCGCTGCGCACTCACGTTGAACGCGGACAACCGATCACCATCACGGACCCTGTCGCTCTGTATGAACTCCGCCAGTCCGTCGTGATCAACCAAAAGTCTTCGATTGAACAACGTCAGACCATCGAGCGAGCGCTGGCTGATCCCAACACGACGGAACAGGTCAAAAAGGCGCTGGGGCCTTCCTTGAATTATTGGAACAAAAAAATCATAGAAGCCGAGAAGAAGCTCAATCAAATTGATGCAGTGAAACCGAAGTAAGATCGGGTTCATTCGCCCGGATTTTACCAGCCTTCGTAGGCGAATAGTTTGGACGAGTTCGGCGCGAAAAGGATATCCATATTGGCGAGTTCGTTGTCCCGCGAACGCAGGGCATACGTGCACATGTCGTAGATTCGGAAACCGTTGTTTCCCATCCATGCAATCACATCGTGGGCCAACGGCGCGTTCGCATAAATTTGATACAGCGAGACTTCGAGGAGCACCAATTCCGCGTGCTGCAGACAGCGTGTTGAGCCTTTCAACAGCTCGAGCTCAAAGCCTTGAATATCCGCTTTGATCAATTCCGGGAGAGCGATGGTCTTGGTGTCGAGAAACGAATCCAGCGTCCGAACGTCTACTTCCACGACCTGCTTTGCGGGAAAGGTTTCACTGACAAAAAAGCTCGATTGGTCGCCTGTGGAATTGAAAGACAGACGTCCCGGAGTGGCACCCAACGCACCGATCCAATAGTCACACGCAGGCTGATCGCGCTTCACTTTTTCGAGCGCGGGCCGATTGTGTTCGAGCGCGTCGACCATGAAAAAACGCGCGTCGGGATAGATAGCGAGAGCATCTCTCGTCCACACGCCCGTGGAGGCCCCGACATCAACGGCTTGCTTGACGACCACTCCTGCAGCCCGCGCTCGCTTCAATGTTTCGAACGGACCACGTGGCCCCCAATTCCGGTTGACGAGGCGCACGCCCAGGGTCCCAGCCACGCCATTCACAATCGTTCGGACAAAATTGTTCATTTGATTTCCACAAAGCGCGATTTCAATTCCGGCAACAGCGCGACGTAATTGGCGTAGGCAAATGTGTCGAGCTTCGGATGGTACGCATCGATGAATTTCAGCCCGTTCGGAAACACTTTCGCGATCAGGTACCCTTTGGGTTGCAGCAGTGCGAACGCGTCGGCCAGCTGCGTCCGAGCATCCAGCCACGAACCACCGTATTCAAATTGCAACAACCCAATCCGGTGTTCGGACAACATCCGGTCGAAGCCTTTCAGCACCGCGATCTCGTGGCCTTCCGTGTCGATTTTGATGATGTCGATCCGGTCCAATCCGCGCGACGCACAGAACGCGTCGCCGGTCATGATGGGAACATCCATCGTTTCTACGTGTTCTAATTGGGCCTCACACACGGGACGATGGTGCAGTGAATTTGTCCCGGCGAGTTCGCCTACAATCCGCAGCGATCCTGTCCCCGCCGCGTCACCCAGCGCCACGTTGACTGGTGTGGCGCATGGCGTGTCTGCGAGTAATTCGCTCAGTTTTTTACATGTCGCTGGAGTGGGTTCGAAACAAAATACGCGCCATTCGGAATTAGCAAATTTAAAGAGTTCACGCGTCCATTCGCCCAGATTCGCGCCAATATCGAGTGCTATGAACGGCAATCCGACCATCGGTTTTAACGCGGTGTGCAGCAACGCGTACTCCCCGTTCGTCACCGCTTCACCGTCGTTGTCGCCCAGCGCCTCGTTTAACAAAAACGCGCCAAGTTGCTGCCGATTCGCACGTGAAAGTACGAGACTGAAAAGAGCTCGGAGCGTTTGTTTTTTCCACGACATCTACGGTCTGCCTCCATCGTGTTCTCTGTTCACCGGGCTTGCACAGTTGAATCGTGTTTAACATGTCGGCGACGACAACCGACATCAAATTGATGGCGAAAGCGTACTCTGCCTTCGTCGCTTATGCAATAATCCCAGCGATTTTAAACACACGGTCCCAACACGCTTCCCATGAGTGAGTCGAACGTGCCCGGTGATGGCCCGCTTGCCGAATTGCGTCTGCACGTTTGGGATCGGCAAGCAATGCACGGATTTGTGCGGCACAATCGTCGGCGTCGCGATACACGGCGATTTCGGTGCCGACGTTGTAAATAAAAGGGAGGTCGGAATGATCTTGCGTCAGGTACAGTCCGCCGCACATCGGAATTTCATAATCGCGGCCTTTCAAGCAACACAGTGTGTTCGAATGAGCCACGCCCGCCATGCCGATGTTGATGCGGCTGTGCGAAAAGACAGCGATCAAATCAGCATCCGAAATCATACCGTTTGGCCAGCCTTTACCAAAGCACTCGACATGAATGCCGCGCTGCGTGAGCGCTTCAATGAGACGACTGCGCCACCCGTATTTGGCTCCAACAAACGATACGTCATATTTGAAACCGCCGGGCTGGGGGGTGTGGATATCGGGTTGCGCGCCTTGGGGGCAAAATATTCCGAGCCCATCAAAGGCGTAATATTTGATGACGGATTCGGGCGAATTGGTGAGGTTGAGATCGACGGTGGATGCGATGCCTGCTGGCGACGTGTCTCGTCCACCGAACACTCGCCCAGGCATGTGCAACTTATCATCGAAACACATGTTGAAAATCGCCGCCCCCGCGCGCGACATCTCGCGCAGCGTTTCCGGCGACGTAGTGTGCCCAGACACATACCCAATCACGGCATCCACCGGCTGCTCTGCGTTCGCGGCATGAAACGCGCGCAACATGGCGTCATTCATCGCATCCCGTTCGATGAGCCAGTTCTTGCTTCTGGAATCAAAGCCGTGTGCGCGCCAATCGAAGACGGTGACTTTTCCGAACGGTTGCATTGAAATGGGAAGCACGAATTCCCAATTCTCCAGCCAGTACATCATGAAGACATGCAGCGAGCCTTTGGGCTTGGGCCAGACAGGATGGGGGCGGTTTTGCAGGCGTGTTCGGAGGGCGAGGGTCAATGCGGGTTCGTCGAGTTCGACGCGGCCTTTGCGTTTCGCTTCGTCCCGGCACCAACGCAGACTTCGCGCGGCCCGGCGCTCTTGAAGTGGGGCTTTTAAAGCGGCGTTCAGGCGTTGGGCAAGAGGATGTTTCTTTAATGTTTGAAGCAGCGTCGGCATGATTCAATTTGTCATAGCTGCTTTCGTCAAACTTGTCAATGCAGGATAGTTGAACTTATTGCTTATCTCGGATCTATAGAAATCACACACGTGCACTCGCGCCGCATTTTTCTGCTGAATATTCGCGTTATTCGTCGTAAGAAATCACGCGCCGGTTCTTACTACTATATGAAGACAGTGTGCACCAATCGGAGAATCGACATCATGACGCAACGCATCCTCGCCACCGTAATTGTTTTAGCACTCGCGGTCGTGACAGTGCCCGCAACAGCGGCCACGCCCAGCAATCCGATCATGTTCGTGACGCAAGTTCCCGTTCCATTTGATTTCACCACTATTGGTTCGGTCTTCGGCAATCATTTGTCCGACCCCAATTCAGCGATTCGCGGGGGCGATCTGTGGATTCGCTATCCGGATGGGACGCTTAAGAATTTAACAGCCGCAGCGGGCTTCGGTTCAACTGGAGCGGCTCAAGACGCCATGTCCATTGCCGTGCGCGATCCGGCCATTCATTGGAGCGGAACGAAAGCGCTTTTCTGCATGGTCATTGGTGCACCGAAGCAGCAATACGATTACACCTACAAGAGCAACTGGCAGATTTACGAAATCACGGGCTTCGGAAAAGGTGAGACGCCGGTCATCACCAAAGTCGCGAACCAGCCTGCCACCTTTAATAACGTCAGCCCTATTTATGGAACCGATGAGCGCATCATTTTCACGAGCGACCGCCCACGCAATGGAGCTCAGCATTTGTATCCGCAGCGCGATGAATACGAACTTGCTCCGACGATTTCCGGTGTCTGGAGTCTCGATGCTACTTCCGGAAGTTTGACGCTACTTTCGCATGATCCATCAGGTTCGTTCACGCCGACGGTCGATAGTTTTGGCCGCGTCATCTTCACGCGCTGGGATCATTTGCAGCGCGATCAGGAAGCGGATGCCGACGCTGGGGCCGCTCCCGGGACTGTCTACGGCACATTTAATTACTCGAACGAAACCGCGAACGCTCAACAGTTGCCGCGTCAAGAGGAACTCTTCCCCGAGCCACGAAGTTCGCGCGCGGATCTTCTTCAAGGCACGAACCTGATCGGGCACACGTTCAATCAATTTTTTCCGTGGATGATTGGCGAAGATGGCACGGGCGAGGAGACGCTGAATCATGTCGGACGCCACGAGCTTTTCGACTACATGGCGCTGTCATTGAACGACGATTCGAATCTAAAATATTTTGCGCCGTCATCAAATCGCGTGAATAAGAATCGGATTGACAACATGCTGCAAATCCGTGAAGACCCGCAACATCCTGGCGTGTATTACGGCATCGATTGTCCTGAATTTTCGACGCATGCGTCCGGCCAAATCATCACGCTCACCGGCCCCGAAGGGATGAGCGCGGACAATATGTTCGTGACGTACATCACGCACCGCGCGACGCAAGGCTATAACCTCGATGGCGCTCCCGCCGATCCGAACAGCACCGGTCATTACCGCAACCCTCTGCCGATGACGGACGGCACGCTGCTTGCCGTGCATGCTCCGGAAACGCGCGTTGATAAGAATGAAGGCACCGGAAATGCGCTGACCACGCGCTACGATTTCCGGATCAAGACGATGATCACATCAGGACAATATAGGACGGCGGGAGCGCCTTTGATGGCGGCGTTTACGAAGACGATCAGCTATTGGCAGCCGGATTTTTTGGTCACGTATTCGGGGCCGCTTTGGGAACTCTATCCGGTCGAAGTCGTTGCCCGCGCGAAACCCGTCAAGATCGCTGACGTGATTCAAGCGCCTGAGCAAGCGATCTTCACTGAAGAAAACGTGGACCTCGTTGCGCTGAAAAGCTACATGGCTCAGAACAATCTCGCGCTGATCGTCAGCCGCAATTTGACGACTCGCGATAAAGCCGATAAGCAGCAGCCGTATAATTTGCAGATCCCGGGAACGGCAACGAAGACTGCGCCTGTGTCCGGAAAAGTGTATGACATCTCCCACCTGCAGCTTTTCCAGGGCGATCAGTTGCGTGGATTCAACGGTGGCGGTAACGGGCCTCCGCGCGCAGGTCGACGTGTGCTCGCTGTTCCCATGCATGACACGGGGAGCCAGAATCCTGCCGACGTGAATGGTCCGCCCGGCAGTGTGTTGCTCGGAGCTGATGGATCGATGGCGGCCTTCGTCCCGGCGAATCGTGCGATGACGTGGCAGACCACTGCGCCTGACGGCACGCCGGTCGTGCGTGAACGGTATTGGCTCTCGTTCCAGCCCGGCGAAATTCGTACGTGTACGTCATGCCACGGCGCCAACACCGCTGATCAAGTCAACAATCCTCCGCCTACAAACAAGCCGGAAGCGCTGAGGACGCTGATGCAATATTGGAAGAGTGGCGTCGCCAACAATCCGGCTCCTGTGTTGTCGAGCGGTCCGACGGCGAACCCGAATCCGGCGTCGGCAGGCAGTTCGGTTTCGTTCTCCGCAGCGGCGACCGGCACGGGGACACTGACGTATGTGTGGAGTTTCGGCGACGGAACGCCGACTCAAACCGGCGCGACTGTGAATCATGTTTTCGTGGCGGCAGGGACGTACAGTGTGACGGTAACGGTGGGCGACGGTGGCGGAAAATCAGCTAATGGATCGATGCAGATGACTGTCACGACGGGCGGAGGCGGCGGTGGAACGCCGACGATTTCGGCTGGGCCCAGCGCCACGCCAAATCCGGTCACGGCGGGGCAATCGGCAGCGCTGTCGGTGACCGCATCCGGTGGAACGGGAGCACTCACGTATTCGTGGGATTGTGGTGATGGTACAGTTGCGCAAACCGGCGCGAGCATCAATCACGTTTACAACTCCGCAGGCACGTTCACGGCGACTGTCACTGTGACGGATACGAAATCGAAGTCAGTCAGCGGCTCAGTTCAAGTCACCGTCAATTCATCTGGCGGCAACGGGTCTGGACCCATGACTGTTAAAAAAGCGCAGGTCCATTTCGATTTTAAGCAGGCGAATGAAGACTCGTTCATGCTGCTCGGAACGGTCGTGCTTCCGAGCACGTTCAATCCGGATTCGCAAACGGGGACACTGAAGCTTGGGTCGTTCAGTACGTCGACAAGCTTGAACGGCGCACGCAGCGGGAACGCGATGATTCAGTTGAAACGAGCATCGAAAAAAGGAACCGGAAGTGTTCCGTGGACGGTCACGGTAACGTTGAAGAACCAGGCGATGTTCAGCGCGTTGAGTTCGCTGGGATTCACCAATGGCACGCTGGTCCCCGCGGTTCAAGTCGCACTGCCGATCACGTTAACGGTCAACGCGACGGACTTCCAAGCCACGCCGACGTTGTCTTACACATCCAAAAAAGACATTGTCGGGAACGGATTGAAGAAATAGGTTGGAGTTGCGTTGAACATATGTGGACGGGTTTTTAGCCCGTCAGTTCAACGCTCTAAATCGTTTTCAATTCCGTGGACATCAACGTGACTGACTCTTTCATTTCGCCGCGCGCATACCGCTTCCTTCTCTTGGCAAGCGTTCTGTGCGCGGCGTTGTTTTGCCCTGGGACGAGCCTTGCTGAAGAGACGGCACTTCAGCGTTTTGCATTTGAAGAACCGTGCATGGGCACACTCTTTCGCGTCGTGCTTTTCGCACCGAATGAACGCGTTGCAACCGCTGCCGCGCGCGCTGCGTTTGATCGGATTGAACTCCTCGATGCGATGATGACGGATTACAACGAGTCGAGTGAACTGATGCGACTGTGTGCTGGGGCGGGTGGTCCTGCTGTACATGTCAGTGACGAGATTTTTGACGTGCTTGTTCGGGCGAAGGAATTCAACACGACCACGCGCGGAGCGTTTGATGTGACGGTCGGTCCTGTCGTTCGCGTGTGGCGCAAAGCTCGAAAAGAAAAAACGCTTCCCGATCCCGGCGAACTGGCTAAAGCGAAAGCGCTTGTTGGGATGTCGAATGTGCTTCTCGATGAGAAAACGCATTGCGTTCGGCTCGCGCTTCCTGGCATGAAATTGGATTTCGGCGGGATCGCAAAGGGCTACGCGGTCGATCAGGCGCTCGCACTTTTGAAGCAGCGCGGATTTCCAAATGCGCTCGTGGTTGGTGGCGGGGATGTGGGTGTTGGCGAGCCACCGCCTGGGAAAGAAGGCTGGACCGTGGACGTGAAATCATTGAACACGAGTGAAAAAGAACCGGTGCGATTGCTGCTCAAAAACGCGGGGGTTTCAACGTCGGGCGATGCGGAACAACATCTCGACGCCAATGGAAAACGCTATTCGCATATCATTGATCCGAAGACCGGCAAAGCCATCGAAGGCCGCAGCAGTGTCACGCTTGTGGCGCCGAATTGCACGACTTCTGACGCGCTTGCGAAAACAGGAGTTTTAGGAATCGATGCTGCGATTGATGTGATCAATGCCACGCCCGGAGCGGCTGTTTTTATCATGATCGAGGATGCGGCGGGCGTGAGGACACATGAATCGACGTCTTGGAAAGCTGTCCCGAAAGTGAAGTAATTCGATCAGGCGATTACCAAATCCGGTCGCGAAATTTGGCCATCCATCGGTCGGTTTTGCTTTCAGGATCGGTGATCGGTTTGAATCCCAGCTTTTCGTACACGCCGTGAGCGTCTAACGTCATCAAGCACCAATTTGTCACGGACGAAAATTTGGGATGATCGAGCGCGAATTGAACCATCGCCTGGCCGAGTCCTTTGCCTCGGTGCTCGTCGCCGACGATGATGTCGGTGAGGTAGGCGAAGCGGGTGGTGTCCGAGACCACGCGCCCGAACGAGGCTTGCTTGCCGTCTTTTGTAAACGCGCTGATCACGAGTGCCGAATTCTCCGCGCCTTTTATGATCGTTGGGATCGTGATGCCGGGCGACCAATATGTTGCGGCCAGCCACGGTTGGACTTCATCAAATTTGACGTGTTCGATCCCGTCTACCAATTCATAATCGCCATGTTGTATTTTCATGTTCGCAGTTCGCTTTCGTTCGATTTATTTTCCGAGTTTCGATGACTCTATTCCGTTGACTACATTTTCAAGTGGCTCGCCGAGCACAGCAGCCCGTGCGATTCGTGCGGAGGTGGCGCGCATTTCGAGTTTTGATTCAATGCTGTAAAACGCGGCGTGGCAGGTTGCGATGAGGTTGGGTGTCGCTGCTTCGTCGGCGGTTTTTAATGGCTCGTCTTCAATCACATCCAGCCCTGCCCCGGCGAGAGCGCCCGAGCGCAATGCGGCGAGGACAGCCGTCTTCTTCACCACCCCGCCCCGTGCGGTGTTGACGAGATACGCTGTCGGTTTCATCAACGCCAATTCGCGTTCGGCGATCAGGTGATGCGTCCCAGCATTTAACGGACAATGCAGCGACAGGACGTCGGATGTTTTCAGCATGGTGTCCAGCGAGCGTTCGCGCTGAATCCCGATGGCTTTGTGCACGCCGTTGGACACATGCGGATCGTAAAAGCTGACGTTGAATCCCAGCGCTTTTGCGCGCAAGGCGGTCGCCATGCCGATGCGACCTAAGCCTACGACGCCAAAATTCAGCGTTCTCAATCGCCGCATTTTCAATGGTGTCGGGATGGTCCAGCCCAGCTTTTTGGCTTCGATGTCGAGTGGGAAAAGTTGGCGGCATAACGCGAGGGTCAATGCGATGGCGTGGTCCGCGACTTCTTCGGTTCCATAATCTGGGACGTTGCAGACTGGAATTCCGCAGCGCGCGGCGGCGGCACTGTCCACGCTGTCGAAGCCCACGCCGTTGCGAATCAACGCGCGGCAGCGGCGCAGGCGTTCAATTCCTGGCGCTTGAATCGGGCAATTATGCCAGACGATCAGCGCGTCGGAATCCAGAATCTCGTCGGTGAAATCCGCGTCACTGTTGCAATAAAACGTCTTCACGTCCGCCGCGTCGCCGATAACTCCGCGCTCGACGACAGCCTCCGGATCGCCGAGATGCGCGGAGGCCCAATCGAGAATGGCAATGCGTGGTTTTGTGCTCATGGATATGTTCCTGATTTATTTTTTATTGCGCGAAGACAGGTGAGATTCACGCATGAATAATATCGTACACGAACACACGGATTAGACAATTGGCAGGGGGTGTGGATTTGGAGTTACGTTTTCCCAACGTATCAAGTTTGGTTTTCAGCCCCAGAGGATCGTTCGACTCTTTATGTCGCCCTTTCAGGGCTTTAACGATTCTTGTATCGATTCCCAGGGCTTCGCCCTGGGCTATCTCATGCTGCCCCTTTGGGGCAAACGGCTAACAGCCATTTGTGTAGATACCGATGCCGTAGAGGAGTACCTGTGTCGGCCCTCTTCCCTTGGGAGAGAGGAACTGCAGTCGCTTGACTGGTGATTCACTTCAATTCGTTCGAAATCGGTTTTCGCCCGAACTTTCGTGGCCGGATTTTCGTATACTGAACAGACCTTGGAGATTCACGTTTGCGATATTTGATCACTGGCGGTTCCGGATTTATTGGTTCGCATCTTGCGGATCGGTTGCTTGCGCTTGACCCGGCGAATGAGATCACGCTGATTGATGATCTTTCGACGGGTCGCTACAAAAATATTGCGCATCTTGAAAACAATCCGCGCGTCAAACTGCTCATCGGCTCGGTGCTGAACGAGGCGCTGCTGGAGCAGACGATTCGCGAGAATGGTCCGATTTTTCATTTGGCCAGCGCGGTGGGTGTGAAGCTGATTTTGGATCGGCCGGTGCAATCGATTGAGACCATCGTGAAGGGAACGAACTCGGTTTTGAATCTGGCCAGCCGCTACCGCAAACCGGTGCTGATCACGTCGACGAGTGAAGTGTATGGGAAATCGACGGAGCTGCCGTTTCGTGAAAATGGCGACTGTGTGATGGGCGCGACGGACAAGCAGCGCTGGGCTTACGCGTCGGCGAAGGGGCTCGAAGAATTTTTGGCGCTCGCGCACTTCCGCGAAACGCGACTGCCGGTGCTGATCGTGCGGCTTTTCAATACGGTTGGGCCGCGCCAAACCGGGCGCTATGGCATGGTGCTCCCAACATTTATCCGCCAGGCGCTCAGTGGAAAACCGATCACGGTTTATGGCGACGGGAGTCAAGCGCGCTGTTTCTGTCATGTCCACGATGTGGTCGATGCGATTTCGAAAATCATGCACACGACGGAAGCGCGCGGCGAAGTTGTCAACATCGGGACTGATCATGAAGTGACGATTCTGCAACTGGCTCAGCGCGTGAAAGAATTGTTGGGAAGTTCGTCTGAGATTCGAATCGTGCCGTACGAAGATGCTTACGTCGATGGTTTTGAAGACATGCACCGCCGCGTGCCGTGCCTTGAAAAAGCGCAGCGGTTGATCGGGTACACACCGGCGAAAACGTTGGATGATTGTATTCGCGATACGGCTGCGTTGGTGAAGGGCGAGGAGTAATAACGCGCCCGCGGATCGGATGATCGCGCGGGCGCTTTTTCGTTTAGATATGAACGGCTTGTCCGAAGGCGTTGGCTGTCGCTTCCATGACGGCTTCGCCCAGCGTCGGGTGAGCGTGCATGGTGGCGAGGATTTCCTCGTAGGTACATTCCTGCTTCATCGCCAAGCCCATTTCGATGATCAAATCCGCTGCGCGGCCGGAAAGAATATGAGCACCCAGCAATTCGCCGTGCTTCTTACCGAAGAGCAGCTTGACCATGCCTTCTTCTTCGCCGACGGCCAACGCCATGCCGTTCGCAGCGAATGGGAATTTTCCGACTGTGTAGTCGAGCTTCTTTTCTTTGCATTGTTCTTCGGTCAAGCCGACTGAAGCCAATTGCGGATGGCAGTACGTGCAGCCGGGGATTTGGTCTTTCTCGACTTCGTTCGCGTGCTTCCCTGCGATGCGTTCGGCAACGTTGTGGCCTTCGTAGCTGGCTTTGTGCGCCAACAGCGGCGGGCCGTTGACGTCGCCTATGGCGTAAATTCCCTTTGTGCTCGTCAGGCAGGTCTTGTCGGTGATGATGAATCCGCGGTCGAACTTCACGTTCGCTTTTTGCAGATTCAAGTCTTCGACATTGCCGGTCATGCCGACGGCGCTCAAGCAAATATCCGCTTCGACGGGGCCGACTACCTTGCCGTCTTTCGCGCCGATGATGTTGGCTTTGATGCCTGTCGCGGTGATTTCGATTTTGTCCAGCTTGCAGCTGGTATTGATCACGATGCCGCGCTTCTGCAGGGACTTCGCGAGCAGGCCGGACAATTCGCGGTCGTTGACCGGAAGGATCGTGTCCTGGAATTCGACGATCGTGACCTTCGCGCCGAGGACGGCGTAGAAGTACGCGAACTCGATTCCGATAGCACCGGCACCAACGACGAGCAGGTGCTTCGGAACGCTTTGCAAGACCATCGCTTCACGGCTGGTGATGACGACTTTACCGTCGGGCTTGAGTTCCGGAAGATTCTTCGGACGCGCGCCGGTGGTGACGACGATGTTCTTGGCGCTGATTTTTTTGACGCCGTCGGCGGTGGTGACGTCAAGCGTTGTCGCGCTGGTGAACGTCGCGGTTCCGGCCAGATGCTCGACTTTGTATTTTTTGAAGAGACCGCCGATGCCTTTGTTTAATTTGCTGGAGACATCGCGGCTGCGGCCGACGATTTTGGAGAGGTCGAACGAAACGCCTTCGACTTTCAAGCCGTACTTTTCAGCGTGCTTGATTTCGTCGAGCAATTCCGCCGAACGGACCAGCGCTTTGGTCGGGATGCAGCCCCAATTGAGGCAGACGCCGCCGAGTTCCGCTTTTTCAACGCAAAGCGTTTTCAAGCCTAATTGAGCGCATCGAATCGCGCACACGTATCCGCCGGGTCCGCCACCAATTACAATCACGTCGTACGCCATGTCAGCCATGCTGGTCCAATTCCTCTCGAAAGATAATCCGGATCAATTCGTAGAGGGACGTTATCACGGAATCGAATCCAGTCAATTTTGAAATCGACGTGAAATGGAAACGGGGGTGCGGGTGGTATGCATTGCCACTGTTCAGATTCGTGAACAAAACGACAACGCACACTCGATCAGAGATCGATTAAAAAAGTGAGTCAAACCGATTCGGCTCTTTGACGACTGAAGCAATCAGGCCGTTTTCCAATTAAACGTATGCTGGCCGGAACGTGAGCGGGTTACTTCGAGCGGACCGTGGTCGGTGTCCAATTCGAAGAGCATGTCGCGCGGATCGGATGAGCCGAAGCATTGGACGGGTTTGGCGGCGAGAACGTCGATGTGTAATTCGCGGGCGGTGGTGTCTACGCACGTCTTCAATTTCAACGCCCACGCGGTGTCGGTTCCGATAGGCGTTTTACGCTTGCAGGGGACTTCCTCCATCAAGCGTTCAAGGGTGGCGGTGCAGCGTACGGAACTGGGCCGGGGGCGAATCTCGGTCGGTTCCAACGGAAAGATGGTCTCGTTCATAAAATCAGGTCCCCCAGCTATGCCGGTTCGAGCCGTTACGATTTTATCCACGAACTGTCGTCAACTGATGTCTTGAACCAAGCTGTCGCAAACTTGTTCTGTATCACCGTGATTATTGAGGCGCTAAGGTTATCGGATCTTCCACTCTCACTAAACCACATGAAACGCACCTGCGCAAGACCTACATTCATATTTTGATAACTTTTTTTTTGTGAACACGTCGATAGCGAATTTATGCACTTCGAGCAGACACATTCGTCCTTCATTCGCAAAATATTTTAAATAAAACTCGTCCATTTGAGTCAATCATTTCGAGGTGATCGCGCCGTTCACACAATCCGTATCGATTTATCAGGAGGAGCCATTGATGTCCACTGTTTTAGAACTCAAACGAGCCGAAACGCCCGCCACGTCGGAGTATGATGTCCGCGTGTTGTTTCTGTCTGGAAATTGGGAGAAGCCTGGAAGTAAATTCGGTTTCCGTGCCACGATTTATATCGAGAAGGATGGCACTGCGGACGGTGCGATCTACTGGCGCGCGTACCAAATCGGTGGTCAGCCTGCCAGCTACTTCGCGACGGAAGCGGTCTTCGGTTGTGTGCGCGGGCCGGAAGTGGAACTCGAAGGCCACGACGTCGAACCGGGATTGGCTCAGGATGCGTATAAAATCACGTTAAACGGCGGCGACGATGCCGGGACGTTTGCCGGGATTACTCGTGCTGATAATTGGAAAGGGCGCGTGGACGGGACGTACCAATTCCGGAACCGGAAGTCGTAGCGTTGTAGGGACACGGACAAACAGCAAACGGCTTTGAACATCGAATAACGCGAATGGGCGCGAATTTACGCGAAAACGGTAACGGCTAATGAATGGGGTTGAGACTGTAGAGCTATTGTTCAACGTCCATAGCCACGGAGTGACTGAATTCATTGCTCTTGAATTCTTTAACACCAGCACTATCCACTCCCACTGGCACAGGGTGCATCACCGGACATGCAGTTGCCGTTCCCTCTCCCCTTGAGGGAGAGGGCGGACGAGCGTACTCGCTCGCCGGGTGAGGGGTGGGCGTGGATAAATTAAACGCGCTTGGATTAATCAGCGCTTACCCCTCACCCCGCGAGCCGAACAGCAGGCTCGTCGGCCCTCTCCCTCAAGGGGAGAGGGGAAAAACAATCACAAGTCCGGTGATGCACCCAGTGGCACACGACTCCCGGTTGCACTTTCGGCTTCGAGCGTTACGCTTTCTTCCGTGAAGGATTCGGTCATCAACGCGAGTCTTTCTGGTTGTGACGGACTTTCGGAGATCGCATGAAACTCGCTGCACTCGTAATGTTCCTTTGTCTTTTGACTGGCGTTTGCGTGTCAGGGGCTGAGGTGAAGAACCTAATCGACGCTGAAATCTCGTTCTGGGAGAAGCGACAGGATCACGATCCGGCTGATTTCCTCGCGCCTGAAAAATTGGGCGAGGCGTATTTGCAAAAATGGCGCGACAACGGTGACGCCGGCTTGCTGAAGAAAGCTGAAAAGTCGCTCGCGAAATCTCTTGCGATCAAACCCAAACACACACCCGCGATGAATTGGCTCGCCTCTATTTATTGCCAGCAGCACCGATTTTCGGACGCGATCACGCTCAGCGAATCCGTGATCAAGCTTGATCCGGAAGACGGCTTTTCCTATGGAATTCTGGGCGATTGCTACCTTGAAACGGGTGCGTTCGAAAAAGCCGAAAATGCGTATTTGAAAGCGCTCGAATTGACGCCTGATATGTTCTCGTACGCGCGCTGGGCTCAGTTTCAATTCATGAAAGGCGACATTCCGGGCGCTATCGAATTTTATAAACAAGCACTCTCCGACGCCGAACGCAAAGCCCGAGGGCCTGCGCTCATCGCTTGGTCAAAAATTCAATTGGGGCAGTTGTATTTCCGCATCGGAAAAATCGAGAAGGCCGAAGAGTTTTATCAGGATGCCATGAAAATCCATCCCGGTGGTAACATGCCGCTGGAGTACCTTGCTGAGTTGCGCGCCGCGCAAGACAAATTTCCGGAAGCTGCAGCGTTGTACGAAAAAGCGATCACGATTTCACCGCGCCCCGAGACCTATCAAGCGCTCGGCGACATGTGGGCGTTTGCTGCGCAGCCGGCGAAAGCCGAGCCGCTTATTTTCAAAGCGGCGGATATGTATCTCGAATCCATCAATGACGGCAACGTTCACTACTATCACCACCTCGCCAGCTTGTACTCGGATTCGCGCAAATTGCCTGACGAGGCGCTGCGCTGGGCGCGGAAGGATTGCGAAATACGCAAAGGCGTCTACGCGCTCGACAGCCTCGCGTGGGCACAGTATGTCAAAGGGGATTTCAAAGAGGCGGCCGACAGCATCACGAAAGCCCTGGCCTTCGGCACACGCGACTCGCATCTGTACTACCACGCATCGATGATTTATTTTCGGGCCGACAACGTTCAACTCAGCCGCGAGATGGCCAAGAAAGCGCTCGACTTCAATCCGCTCTATACGAAATTTCACGCGCACCGATAGAACGCGCGCGATTTCTTCACCGCGACAGTAGACATTTCCGATCCCAGCGTCACAATCCGATACGTGAATCGGGACGCCGTTCCCGCTTCATATTTTTTCAACGCATCGCTCTTTTTGTGAAAGCAGATTTCATGACGCGATTTACTTTGCTGCTGATTATTCTAACGATTTCTTCCGCGCGTGGAGAAACCGTTGGCCAGCCGTGGATGGGTGAGTCAGGCATCACCGAAAGCATCGCCCGCATCAAAGCGCGAGGCGCGGCAATTCCACCGAACGCTCCGGCCAAGCCGAGGCATCCGCGCGTTCATGTGACTCAACGAAACGAGAGCGAAACGGGCATTCATGCCGCGACTTCAATGGCTACAGTCCCGGCGATTTCGAACCGCTCCGCGCCGCTGATTGGCACGAGTTTTCTGGCGATCACGCGCAACGAATCCGGAGCTCTGCCACCGGACACCATGGGTGCCGTTGGGCCATCGCAAATTTTCGTTTGCCTCAATGGCCGCTTCAGGCTCTTCGACCGGAGCGGTGCCATCGTCCCTACGCTCGACGTGGACTCCGATGTCTTCTTCGACTCGGTTCGAAGTAATGCGCTCACGTCCGATCCACGCGTTCACTTTGACCGCGAATCGAACCGGTGGTTTCTTTCGATGATCACCGAAGCCTCGGTCAATCGTGTCCTGATCGCAGTCAGTTCCGGGCCGGTCATTACCGACACGACCAGCTTCACGTTCTTTCAATTTCAGCACGATTTCAACACCACCACCGGCCAGCCTGACCACAATGGGTTCGCTGATTACGACACCCTCGGCGTCGATTCCAATGCGCTCTACATCGGCGTTTCGGTCTTCACGTCGATTGTCGGTTTTCTAAAAGGTGCGACAGGATTCGTCGTCAACAAACAGGCGCTCTTAAATGGTACGCTGACCGTGACGCCGTTTCGGCAGATGTCCATCTTCGGCAACCCCGGCATCTACACACCGCAAGGTGTCAACAATACGGACCCGGGCGCAACGGAAGGTTATTTCATCGGCACCGACAACGTCAATAACAACCGTCTGGTGCTGATGCGCATTTCAAATCCCGGCACGACCCCGACGCTCTCGGCCCCGATCAACATCACCGTTCCCAGCATCGGCAACGGATCGCTCGGAGCCATCCCTGTGTTGGGCAGTATTCGCCCGGTGGATGACACGGACAACCGTCTTTTCCAAGCTGAAATTCGCAACGGCAGTTTGTACACGGCGCACAATCTTGAAGTGGATTCGAACGGCGTTGCGCGCGGTGGCGGCGGACGAGACGGCGCGCGCTGGTACGAAATCATCAACCTCGCGAGCACGCCCACACTGCGCCAAGGCGGGACGTTGTTGGATCCCGCGAACGTGAATCCACGCAGTTATTTTTTTCCGACTTGCGCGGTGAATGGTCAGGGGCACATGGCGCTGGGCAGCTCCGTCGCCGGTAAAGCTGAACGCCTCGGAGCGGCCTTCGCGATGCGTCTAAAAGACGACGCGCTGGGAACGTTGCAACCGCCCGTGACCGCTGTTTCCAGCACGAGCGACTACAACCCCGAGCCTACTAAAAACACTCAGCGATGGGGCGATTATTCCGCGACCGTCGTCGATCCCAACGACAACATGACCTTCTGGACGTTCCAGGAATATTGTCCCGAGCAAAACGTGTGGGGCGTTCAAGCGATTCAAATCAAAGCACCACCGCCTGCGCGCCCGCTCACGTGCTCGCCCACCGCGATCCCGGCGACTGCTTCGAATGTCGTCATCACGATCACCGGCGACATCAGCAGCGGAGCTGGTTTCTATGATCCCGGCACAACGTTTCCGCAGCGCCTCGCTGCGACGATTTCAGGTACGGACTGCGTGGTCAACAGCGTCACGTTTATCGATGCCTCGCACATGCAGCTCACCGTTTCGACGAGTAATGCAGCGCCCGGAGGACGCACTATCGCGATCACGAATCCGGATGGGCAGACGGTGTCGAGCGCGCTGGGAATTCTGTGCATCTCACCACCCGGCCAGCCCGTCACCGCGCAGTTGAACGCGTCCGGGCCGCTCAGCGCTCCGGTGAATGCCGCGTTCGCATTCCAAGTATCCGGAGCCGACCTCTGTGGCACTACGGTGCCTACTTACGTTGGGACGGTCCGGTTCAAAAGCAGTGATCCGGGCGCGACGCTCCCAACCGCCTACTCGTATCAAATGACAGACAACGGCTCGCGCATGTTCATGGCCACACTGCAAAAAATCGGCGACACCACAATCACTGTGATCGACGACGCAAACGGGCTGAGCACCACGTTTGTCGTCAACGTCTCGACCGGTCCGATCTTGAACGCACGTCCGAGCGCGAGGCCGAATCCCGGCGTCGTCGGCGGTGTTGTCTTGTTCACCGCGTCAGCCTTCGAAATCCCCGCCGCGCAGCTGTCGTTCAGTTGGGACTTCGGAGATAATTCGCCCCTGGCAAACGGAGCCACACCGGCACACGTGTTCATGTCACCGGGCGTTTTCAATTGCATCGTAACCATCACCGACATGAGCGGCGATGTTGCGAAAGTGGGCGTCTTCGTCACGATTACGCCGCCACCGTCTTTCGTCTCTCCGCCGACTGCAACGCCCAATCCCGCTGGCGTTGGGCAGAACGTTCAATTCAATGCGAACGCCACCGAGCCCGGTGCCGATACGCTGCGCTACGATTGGAATTTCGGCGATGGCTCTCACGCCAATGGTGCGAGCCCCAAGCACATTTTTACCGCCGCCGGAACCTACTCGACGATGGTCACCGTCTCTGATGAACGCGGCGGTTCCACCAGCGCCACGTTCCCGGTTACAATCACCGTTCCTGCTATTGGAATCGGTATCGATAGCGACGGCGACGGCTTCTCCGACACGTTCGAAACCGCAACACAAACCGATCCCAACGACGCTCATTCCACACCGCTCAAGGGCAACCCAGCTGGCGTTCCGGTGCCCTTTGTCGTCAAGAGCCTGAAGACGCGCCTGAATTTTATCGCCTCCAGTCTGGACACGATTTCGCTCTCGGGAACACTTCCGATTCCGAACGGATTCACTGTCACGGGAGCGAAAGTCATCGTCGATGTCTCGGGCGTTCCGCGCATTTTTGCCCTCACGTCGCGCGGTAAAAGCACGGGCGGATTCACGCTGAACGTGAAGTCATCCAAGGGCGTTGTGTTGGCTCAAGACGCGAAATTCAGCATGTCATTGACACGCGGATTTTTCTCCACGACGCTGGCCTCGTCCGGGCTGAAGAATCAAACGATCAAAAACAAACCCGTAACGCTGACGGCCTCGATTCTCTTTAACGGTTCCTTTTACCAAGCTCAAAAAGCGCAACTTTACACCGCTGTCATCGGTCGATTCGGAAGTTCAAAATAGCGCCGAAAAAAAAGGCGAACCCTGATCAGGTTCGCCTTGCTTTCAAATCATTTTACGCATCACGTCGCCCGATTTACTCCGGGACTTGAAACGCCGGTTGGGGCGTTCCGCCGCCAGAGGTCAAATCAATCGTCGGGTACGGAGACTTCGCCTGAGTCTTCGGCAACGGGCGGTGAACCACGAGTTTCACCGGCGTCTTCTTCTCGATCTTCCGGTTCTTGATCAACGCATCAATGTCTTCACCGCTGATGACTTCGTGTTCCATCAACGCCTTCGCGATCAATTCGATGTCGTCGCGATGATCGGTCAGAATCCGCTCGGCCTCTTTGTAACAGAAATCAACGATGCCGCGCACTTCGTCGTCAATCGCAATCGCCGTCGCGCCTGAGTGCGACTGGCGGCTGCCCATGTCGCGTCCGAGGAACACGGCTTCATCGTCCTCAACATATTTGATCGGCCCGAGCTTCTCGCTCATTCCGAATTCGCAGACCATTTTTCGCGAAATCAATGTAGCATGATCGATGTCACTCTTAGCGCCTGTGGTGATGTCGCCGGTGAACATCTGCTCGGCAATGCGTCCGCCGTACAACATTTTCAAACGTCCCAGCAATTGCTTCTTGCTGTGGCTGTAGACATCTTTGACCGGCGTGGCCATCGTCGCGCCCAGGAATGAACCGCGCGGAATGATCGTGACCTTCGTCGGCTTGTCGCACTCCGGCAGCAAATAACCCAGCAGCGCGTGGCCGGCTTCGTGGTAGGCCGTGATCCAGCGTTCCGCTTCATCCATCACGCGACTGCGCTTCTCACGACCCCACGCAACCTTGTCGCGCGCTTCGTCCAGATCGGTCATTTCAATCGCGTCTTTGTCTTTCGTCACGGCCACCAGCGCCGCTTCGTTGATGATGTTCTCCAAGTCCGCGCCGCTCAATCCCGGCGTGCTCTTGGCCAGCACCGACAAATCCACATCGACCGCCAGCTTCACCTTTTTGCAGTGCACACGCAGAATCTCTTCGCGTCCCTTGACGTCGGGCAAATCGACATACACGTGACGGTCAAATCGGCCCGGTCGCAACAGCGCCGGATCGAGCACGTCGGCTCGGTTCGTCGCAGCCATGACGATAATTTTGTCGTCGGATTCCATGCCGTCCATCTGCACCAGAATTTCGTTCAACGTCTGTTCGCGTTCGTCGTGTCCGCCGCCAATTCCCGTCCCGCGACGGCGACCGACCGCGTCGATTTCGTCCAAGAAAATAATGCACGGGCTGCTTTCGCGCGCCTGCTGGAACAAATCGCGAACACGCGACGCACCGACGCCCACGAACATTTCAACGAAGTCGGAACCGGAGATGCTGAAGAACGGAACGTCCGCTTCGCCTGCGATCGATTTCGCCAGCAGCGTCTTGCCCGTACCCGGCGTTCCGATCAACAATACGCCCTTCGGAATGCGTCCGCCCAAGCGCTGGAATTTCTTCGGATTCTTCAAGAATCCAACGATTTCCTCGACCTCTTGCTTGGCTTCGTCAACACCCGCCACGTCTTTGAATGTCTTCTTGCACTTATCTTTTGTGATCAGCGTCGCGCGCGATTTTCCGAACGACAATACGCCACCGGGGCCGCCCGGGCCACGCATTTGGCGGAAGACGAAAAAGTACAACAGCGCAATCGGAATCAGCCACGGAATGATCCCGATCAACAATTCTGTCAACGCGCTGGGCATCACGAACTTGATTTCAGTATGCGTCTTCTGCGCGATGGATTTCATTTCCAGCTGCATCGTGCCATCGAGCCGATCCGGGCCATACAGCGTCACCTTCTTGCGCGATTTGTCAGCATTGGCCTGCTCGCTGTCGCCATAAATGGCCGTGATCTGTCGGCCTTCGATCAAGACTTCGCGGTATTTGCCTTTTTCAAATTCACTGTAGAACGTACTCCAGCTCGGAGACGGCTGATCTGACAAGCCGGACATTTTACCACCGAAAGCAACGGCCAGGACTACGCCGAAAATGATGATCAAGAACACATAGCGGCTGGATTTGAAATCAACCCCCTTGTTGTTGTTCTTGTTATCAGGATCATCACCGCCGGAATCAGGTCCGGACCCATCGTTTGAGCGGCGTTTCTTCTTGTCGTCGTCGTCCAGCATCGTCTTGCCTCTTGGCCTTTGAGTCGCGTCTCGAATGTCCAGCCCGCGTCATCTTCGCGCAGCCTTTAAACTTCTCCATGCTACGTCCGCACGGCACACATGTCCATCTATTTTAACCGCACATTTACATTTCGTTGCGACTCGATCCACAACTCGTCTCGTACATACCAACTTCACGCAAATGAGACGCCGTCACAATCCCACATCACCAAACTGTTATGATATTCCTCACGGATTCCGCGCTCGACGCTCGAAAACTCAATCCGTCGTGTGCTCTCCATCAAACAAAAAAACACCCACCCATTTTTCAACGAGTGGGTGCACAACACAACCTTGTACTTGAATCGACCGTTTACTTCGAGCTCGGCCAGCGTTCGGTGATGGCATGAGCAATGAGGCGACCCAATTCATCCACCGCGTTCTGCTTGCCCATGTTTTCGAATTCGCCGCGCCGAATGTTGTAGACACCATTTTCGCTCTTTTTGTCGTTGCTGGTCACGAGCTGATTTTGAATGAGGTACTTGGCTTCCTTCACATCATAAACCGAAATGCGCGCGCGGATCACCAGCCGCACTTCAGCCGCTTCTCCAAATCGGTCCGAACGCAACACGTTGCGGTCCACGTTCGTCACTTCACCTTCGAGAATCAAATCCGCCGTTTCGCGCCCGACGACCGTCAACTCGCCATTTTGCAAAAATGCCTGGCGCGCTGCTTCAGTCACATCGACTTCAACTTTACGGGAGTAATCCGTCACAAATGTTTTGTTCTTGAAGACCGGAATGGCAATCGTCTTCAAGTGCGGAGGCAAAGCGTTCTTCGTTGAATACGCACAACCCGATAGCGATACGGCAAGCATCACAGCCACGCACACGCCCAACTTCTTCAAGCCACAAAACACCATTTCGTACTCCCGTTAATAATCCGCTTTAAACCAACCAGAGCCAACGTCACCCTATTTAAAAAACCGATCCCACACCGCACTGTCGCCGCTGCGCTTGCGCATGTCATCCAACTCGTCTTTCGCTTTCTTTGCGTACTTCGTCTTGCTGTATTTCGTGATCACCACTTCAAAGTAAACTTCAGCTGCGCGGTAATGCTTGTTGATTTTGTAAAACACCGCCTGTCCGTAGCGTTTCTCGGCCATGCGTTCGATCAATACCTTTTCATTCTCGTCCAATGCAATCCTGTCAATGTCCTCACCACCATCGACCGATTCTTCCTTCGCGGTGTTAATGCGCGACTGAGACTCCGCTGTCTCCGCTTCCGAATACAACGGCAACGGATGGCGCTTGTTGATGCAGTACGCGATATGCGATTCGACTTCCGCGCGCAATTCCGACCGTGGATACTTATCGAGCATTTCCTTGTATTTCTTGATCGCCCCATCGTATTCGTGAAGCGTTTCCGCGCAATTGCCTAATCCAAAAAGCGCGTCATCCGCCCAACGACCCTGCGGATCGGTCTCATATTGTTTCTTAAAAATCGCCGAGGCTTTGCGGACGCGGCTGGCCAACATGTACGTCCCGCCCTCGCCTTTGCCATCCAAAAATCCGCGTCCCAGCGCAATTTCCACTTCGCCCATCGCGTCCAAATACGTCGGATTCACATAGCGCCGTCGCAACTCGTCCACCTGAGCGCGGCACTTCGTAAAATCGCCAGCCTTCAACCAATTTCGAGCCGACAACACCAGCCCTTCTTCGGCCAGATCCGATTCACTGAACTCATCGCCCAAGCGCTTATACTGCTCAGCGGCTTGCCGCGAATCGCCAATGCTCTCCAGTCGTTTGGCCTTTTGAGATTGCTTTTCCGGCGTGGCCTCAACCGCATGCGGCCCACGCGGCCACTTGCTCTCATTAACCCACACCGCCAGATCATCATCCGAACGTTCCGCGGCCTGAGCCAACGAAACTCCCAGCATGAACGCCGCAGACGCAAAAAGTATCGCAACAGTTCTCGACATAGTCCTAATCTTTACCTTCTTCACGAGTGAAAAGCAACCAAAATGTGGATAAAGTCCGCATTTTGACGCGTGAAGGGGTGAGGATCGTCAAACATTCTCAGACCAATCTCCCCATCCTCGCCCCTTCCGCCCTTTTCGCGTTCAATTACCGATGGGTTTTATTTTTTTAATATTTGACTTGACTTTTAGGGTTTGGTGTTTGTAGAGTTTGGGTATCTTAGGTGATCGGCACGTTGGCGCGCTACGCGCTTTCGTCCTTGGAATCCGATCAAGGGTTTGTCGCTATGCGATGAGCTTTTGATGTTGGTGTTGGATTCCATGGAGGCGAAATATGGAACGGTGTGCGGCTACGCCTGCTTCGCGGGCTTCGGATATTACTGAACAAACTAATGGGACGGATGGGACGAATGGGATTCGTTCTGGGGTGGCGTCACGTTTGGAGGATGTGGATCCGGATGATGCTCGGTGGGCGGAGGTGTGTCGGGTTCGGGATGAGCGGAAGGAGTGGGCTAGGCGGCTGGGGTTGCATGATGAGGATGTGCAACTTTTTATTGATAATGGGTATGCGTTGGATGTGTTGTTGACGAAGCAACCTCATGAACGACGGAATATGGCGGCTTATTTGAGGAAACGGTCGGGGCCGATTCCTCGGTGGGTGATGATTTCGGGGTTGTTTACGGAGTCTGAAAAAGGTGGGGTGGAGATTTCGGAGGAGTCGAGACGGAAGCGACTTCGGGCGTTGTATAAGGCTGCGGTTTTGTTGATTAAACGGGCGTTGGGGCGGCATGAGATTGATGGGGATAAGGCGGAGCGGTCGGTGTTTTGGGATCCGGTGGCGATGGTGGCGAGGGAGTTGGATATACCGCCTTCTAAGCTTTCGGCTTTGTTGAAGGAGTTTTCGGGGCATTCGTTGATTCAGGTGATTGATAATTGTCGGGCGGCGGCTTTGAAGGGGAAGTTGCGGGCTGGGGTGAGGACGTTTTTGTTGGGGCGGGAGGTTGGGGGTGGACTCGCGCCTACCCCTCACCCCGGAGGCGGTACGGCTGCCTCTCGGCCCTCTCCCTCAAGGGGAGAGGGGAAGGGCGACGGCTCGCTGCGCTCGCTGGATAGGGGCGCGAACGGGGGGAATAATGCACAAGGTGATTGTGTGGGAAGGGAAAAGGAGGTTTGGGCGGTTTGGGGGGAACTACGAAAAAGTCGGAAGTGGCCGGAGTTTTCTCCGAATACGTGGGCTAATGAGTTGGGGTTTGCTTCGTATCGAAGGCTTTATCGAGCTTGTGTTTCTGTATATGGGAAGACGCCTTATCAGATGGAGATGATGTTGATTCGAGAGGAGTTGGAGGGGACAGCGAAAGAGGATGAAGGAGTGGATTGGGTTGTGGGGTTAAAGGGAGTTGAGGAGGCGGTGAGGGGGATTCGGGCTTATTGTGAGGAGGGGTATAGTGAAAACGGCTAAAGGCGAACGGCTTTTTTAACATCGAATAACGCGAATGGACGCGTGATTCGGTGTTCGCCTTTCACTTCGGGTGCATCACCGGACTTGCGATTGTTTTTCCCCTCTCCCCTTGAGGGAGAGGG
>JBAXUS010000074.1:0-27648 GCA_037129555.1 Planctomycetota bacterium | reverse complement strand
AGTCCCGTTCCTCATTTTTATGCACAAAGTGAAGTACGCAGAAAACGGAAGAGCCTGAATTCGTCCGGTGCCGATAGTCGATTTAGTAACTGCGACCATTGACCCACACGCGCACCCATCGCGTTTCGTAGCGAGCCGGGACCGTGTAGGTCTGCCAGTATCCGACGCTCACCTGCACGCGCTGATATTCGCCGCAATGATAGATTGTGCGGTAGGTCGGTTCGACCCACGTTCGTTCAGTGTGAGCGGCGCAGACCAGTACGGTTTGCTGGCGGTTTTCGTAGCGTCCGCAGGTGTCGTCGGCTCGGGTGGAAGTCGTGGTGACGAACGCCAGGGCGAGCATCATGGCGGCGGCGGTGATCGATGTCTTGAACATGGGTGGGTCTCCTTCGTTTGTTGAATTTCTTATTTGGGACGTTCAACGCGCCGGATGCGGGATGCTTCCGGTCTCGCGTTCATCGTCCTTCGCCTACGGAACGAATCGAAAATCGGAATCTTCCGAAAATCTAAAAATATTTTTGAGAACCGTTGCATCCGGTGGGTAGGGGTATAGATTCTCATTGGATTTCAGGAAGATTTCACCGTGGCATTCGTTCCAGTGGCAACTCGGCGGCAAGGTGCTGCATGCAATTGTGGAGGACTGGCAATGAAAGCAATTATGTTGGTGGCGTGTTGTCTGTGTCTGGTCGGTTGGTGCGAAGACGATGTACCTCAGGGCCGAAAGTATGCGCTGCTCGTCGGTGTTCAGAAGTATGACGGAACAGACCTCGGCAATCTGAAATTCTGCGAGAGTGATGTGAACGCACTCGCGGCGGTGCTTAGTAGTTCTGCGTACAATTACAATCGCGTGACCGTGCTGACACGCACCGAAGCGACCCGCAACATCGACCGCGATGACATTCTTCCAACCGTCGAAAATATCCGCAGTCATCTCAAAGCCGTGCTCTCGGATCGTCACCCATACGACACCGTCCTGCTCGCGTTCGCCGGTCACGGCATTCAATTGAAGCGTGACGGTAAGATGTATTTCTGCCCATCCAAATGCAATTTGGCCAAGCCCGAAACGCTGCTGTGTATTGATGAGATTTACGCCGAGCTGGGAAAGACCAAAGCCAATACCAAAATCCTGTTGGTAGACGCCTGTCGTAACGATCCGCTCTCTCAACGCGGGACCGATGATCGCATCAACAGCCTGACGATGCCGTTAATTCCCGACCCGCCCGGTGGCACCGTCGCGATGTTCAGTTGCCCACCCTCGAAAAAAGTCTTTTAAAAATCTTTTCAGATTTTCGGAAGATTCGAAATGTGGATTCGTTCCAGTAGCGTAAGACGATGAACGAAATGCCGAAACGGGACCCGCGGTACGAATCGTTCAAAGTCTAATAACCGAAACCAAACCACTTCTCTCAAGGAGACACACCATGTTCAGCTTCACCCGAATCGCCCCCGCCGCCCTCGTGTTCGCCGTCGTTCTCTGCGCCTCAAGCTCGACCGCCAAAGCCAGCGATTACTCTGGCGGCGGATACTACGGAAACGTGCGGTATGCCCCGACCTATCGCCCGAGCTACTCCAGCGGGTGCTATCAGCAGCCACAATGCACGAACGACTACCGCAGAAGCTACTACACGCCACCGGTCTGCGAACCTCGCAACACCCGCTGCTACGTCCCGAACACCTACGTCAACCGCTACGACTGTCAGCCCGTTCGAAGCTATGTGAACCGCTACTAATCGGCGCTGTTTGAAGTAAACCAGATCGAAGCGGGCGCTGCGAATCAACGATGCAGCGCCCGTGTTCTTGAATGCAAGGAAATTGAACAAATCTTGCAGTGCACTCTTTTCGCTCGTAAACTGCGACGATGCAATCCGCTCGAATTGAGACTGCTGTTGCAATTGGAGAAATGAATCATGCGTGCGATGCTGTGTTTCACCTTGCTACTGTGCCTCGCTGGGATGTGCGAAGACGACGCGCCGCAAGGCCGGAAGTACGCGCTGCTCGTCGGCGTTCAAAAGTATGACGGCACCGACTTGAACAATCTGCGGTACTGCGAGAACGATGTCGATCAACTCGCTGAGATTCTGCGCGGCGACGGCTACAAATACAACCGCGTCGTATTGCTCACGCGCGGAGCATCGATGAAGGATCAGGATCGCGACGACATTCTGCCCACGGCGGAGAATATCCGCGCGCGCTTGAGCGGCATGTTGAAGGGCTTGAAGCCGCTGGATACCGTCGTGCTGGCGTTCGCAGGGCATGGCATTCAGTTGAAGGGTGATGGCAAGATGTATTTCTGTCCGGCCAAATGCAACCTCAACAAAATCGAAACATTGATATCGATGGACGACATTTACGCTGCGCTTAGCGAGTGCAACGCACGTAACAAAATTCTGCTCGTCGATGCCTGCCGCAACGATCCGATGGCGTCGCGAACCGGGGGCAAGGACGAACGCATCAACAGCCTCACGGCGCCGTTGATCCCCGATCCGCCGGGCGGTACGGTGGCGATGTTCAGTTGCAGCAAAGGCCAGGTCGCGCGCGAAAGCGACAAACACGCGCACGGCTACATGTTTAAATTCTTGATCGAAGGCTTGAAGGGCGATCCTCAGGCAGTCAGCAAATCCGGCGATGTCGGCTGGCTGAAACTGGCGGCGTTTGTAGCGGACGAAGTGCGCGACAAAGTCCGCGAAGATTTCGGCGACCAGATCGAACAGACGCCGGAAGTAAAAGGCGAGTCGCGGAATATGGTGCTGGGCCGGGCGACGGTCGTGGCACCACGGCCCGTTTCACCGCAACCGAACAGTGTCATCACCACGCGTCCGCCCGAGAACGGGAACGATTTGACCATCGATATCGGCGGCGGTGTGAAAATGGAACTCGTGCGGATACAACGCGGCACATTCACGATGGGCAGCCCGGAAAGCGAAGAGTCACATGTTTCCAGCGAAAAGCAACATTCGGTCACGATCAGCAAAGACTTTTACATGGCGAAATACACCGTGACACAAGAGCAATACGAAGCGGTCATGGGGACGAATCCGTCTAAATTTACGGCAGCCAATGGCGGCGGGCCCAAACACCCCGTCGAACAAGTGTCGTGGAATGATGCGCAGGAGTTTTGCCGCAAGCTCGCGACTAAATCGGGCAAGCGCGTTCAGTTGCCAACCGAGGCGCAGTGGGAATATGCGTGCCGTGCGGGGACGACAACGCCGTTTTGGTTTGGTACAAAAATCAGTGTGAACGATGCGAATTACGACGGGAAGTACACTTACGGTGGCGGCGACAAAGGCATCTATCGCGAAAAGACGATGCCAGTGGATTCGTTCCGAGCAAACGCGTGGGGTCTTTATAACATGCACGGAAATGTTTACAATTGGTGCCAAGACGTTTACAAAAGCGATTACGACTCCTTGAACAGGACCGACCCACTCAACGACCCCGCTGGTGATACGACTTCAGCGCGCGTGTTGCGCGGCGGTTCCTGGTACTACGCCCCGAACCACTGCCGTTCCGCGTATCGGTACGGCAACTCGCCGGACGATCGGGACCTCAGCATTGGGTTCCGGATTGTTCTGCCGCTGGACTTTTAGCCCTTTTTCCTTTTTTCTTTTGAACTTTTCCGCGTAGCGGACGAAAAATTTTTAGCCAAATCCAAGGGGGGAGTCGTGCAGGAACTGAAGGTCATTTCGGACTACTACGACTTCGCGCTGTGGATGACTCAGCACACGGAGAAATTCCCACGGCACCATCGGTACAGTTTGGGCGTCGCGATGGAGAATCGGATGCAAACCATTCTGGGCTTGTTGATCAAGGCGAAGTACCGGCGCGAGAAGGCGGAGTATTTAAACGAAGCGAATGTCGAATTGGACATCCTGCGCTTTCAAATCCGCATGGCGATGGACTTGCAGGCCATGTCGGTGAAAAGCCAGGGACACGCGTCGAAGTTGCTGCTTGGAATCGGCTCGCAAATCGGCGGGTGGTTGAAAGGCAAAGGCGGTGGCGAGTGAAGGCTGCGGACGGATTGTGGGCAACGCTCGTCTCGTGGGAGAATTTGATGTTTGCCGCGAAAAAGTCGCGGAGACGGAAACGCAACAAACAGGAGACGGTGCGATTTCAGTTTGCCCTCGAAAGCAACTTGTCCGCGTTGCAGAGCGAGCTCGAAAACGGGACGTACAAACCCGGCGCGTTTCGGACGCACTGGGTATTCCGACCGAAAAAGCGCTTGATCTCCGCCGCTCCATATCGCGACCGCGTAGTTCATCATGCGCTGATGAATATCCTTGAGCCCATCTTGGAACGCCATTTTCATCCATACAGTTTCGCCTGTCGAAAAGGCAAAGGCACACACGCCGCCGCCGACACGCTTCAACAGCACATGCGTTCGAATCCGTTCGCAATGAAATGCGACATCGTAAAATTCTTTCCCAGCATCGATCACGCGATCCTCAAACAAAAATTTCGAAAGCTCATTGCCGATGTGCGCGTGCTCCATTTGATGGACATGATCGTGGACAATTCGAACGAGCAGGAGGAGATCGTCCATTATTTCGAGGGGGACGATTTGTTTGCGCCGCTCGCGCGAAAGCGTGGCCTGCCGATTGGCAATCTGACGAGCCAATGGTTTGCGAATTGGTACTTGAGCGGACTGGATCATTTTCTGGCGAAGAAAATCGGCCTCCCGCATTTTGTCCGGTATTGCGACGACTTTATCATCGCCGCAAAAACGAAGCGCGAATTGAGGCGCTCGGCACCGGCCATTGAAACGTTTCTCGCGTCGATCCGATTGAAATGGCACGTGAAAAAACTGAAGGTGTCGCCGGTCACAGCCGGTGTGCGCTTCGCCGGGTTTCGTGTCTTCGTCACGCATCGGTTGATTCTGAAAGAAAACATTCGCAGCTTTCGGCGGCGGCTTCGATGGCTGAAACGCGCATACACATGCGGGAACATCAATCTGCCCGAATTGAAAGCACGGTTGACAAGCTGGCTGGGGCATGCGAGACAAGCGCACAGCGAACGTCTGATCCGGCGAGTCAGCAAGGATTGGACGTTCGTGAGGGGCGGTGCTTAATGGCGCGCGTGTTGCGCGGCGGTTCCTGGAACAACAACCCGAACAACTGCCGTTCCGCGTATCGGAACAACAACACGCCGGACAATCGGAACAACAACATTGGGTTCCGGATTGTTCTGCCGCTGCACTTTCAACCGCTGAAAAGCGGAACCCGGAACTGTGTGATTCACGGATCGCACGGGCGTGGTTTGAAAGTCCTGGCACCGAACCTGAGCCTTGCACGCGCTGCTCTGTGCCGGGCCAAATCGAAGCCGTCAGCCGGGTGGAGAGCGCCTATCGGCTCCGCCCGGCCCCCATCTTTTAAAAAATTTTTCG
Organism: Planctomycetota bacterium; assembly: GCA_037129555.1. Lineage (GTDB taxonomy): Bacteria > Planctomycetota > SZUA-567 > H5-PLA8 > H5-PLA8 > JANXLS01. The sequence continues at coordinate 22,268 of JBAXUS010000074.1, read as the reverse complement.
TCCGCTGCGCGGAGGATAAAGTTCAAAAGAAAAAAGGAAAAAGGGCTACGGAAAGTCCAGCGGCAGAACAATCCGGAACCCAACGTAGCTGCGCCGAACGTCCGGCGTGTAGTAGTACCGAAACGCGGAACGGCAGTGGTCCGGGTCGTCGTACCAGGAACCGCCGCGCAACACGCGCGCCTCGTATTTATTGCCGTCAAATAAACTCGTAACTACATCACCTGTTGCTGGCCCTTGTGGATCAACATCCGGCTCAGGTCGATTATCAAAATACTTGTCAGAATATTTGTCCAAACACCAATTTAATGCATTGCCATTCATGTCAAACAGTCCGAACTTATTAGCTCGGAAGCTGCCCACTGGCGATGTGTACACGTACCCATCATCCCAACTGAAAACCGTCGCTGTTGGAAATTTCGTTTTTACACTTTGGTCGGCGCAATTGGCCCAGCCTTTGCCGTCGTCTGGGTTGTTGCCCCACTGATAAACAGTCTGAGTGCCTGCTCGGTCGGCATATTCGTATTCCGCTTCGGTTGGCAAGCGCACATCACGACCCGTTTTGCGCTTCAGCCATGCGCAAAATGCTTGGGCATCATTCCAACTCACCTGTACGACAGGATGGTTATCCTTCTGTGGAAAGCCAGGATTTCGCCAATTTATACCGGCCACTGGCCCTCCTTTCCCATCGGCTTTGGAACCCCAGCCAGTGCCTTCTTTTTCGGCATCCGTCTTGTAATTCTCCGTACGAACAAACTCTCGAAACTGCCCGACAGTTACGTGGTATTTTCCCATATAAAACGCCTTGCTGATCGTCACGCGATGCAGTTTTTCACATGGTCACCTTTCTTTTTCGTCCAACGGACTACCCATTTCAAATGATCCCGCCGAAATCTTCACCAACTCCATATTTGTGTTGTTGCCGAGATCCAGTGTTAATTCGTTTTCGTAGATCTTCTTCACTTTCGCCAGCACAACCGTCCCCCGCAACGTCCCCCGCCGTTCCGGGATTTGCAGCAAATCCGGGTTCGACATTTCGCGTTTGACCGTGCGCGGCACATTGCGCGTCAGATAGTCTTCGAGAATCGGCACGGTGACGTCACCTTCGTCGTTACCCGCTTTGCCTTTCAAGCCTTCGATCAAATGATAGAAGAAAACGCCATGTTTCAGCGTGTCGCTTTCAAACGCGCGCTGACCTTTGCTGCAACTGAAAAACGCCGCCATGCCGCCCGGCGGGTCGGGGATTTGCGGCAGCGTCAGGCTATTGATCCGCTCGTCGTTTCCGCGCGCGCCATCGAGCGGATCGTTGCGGCAGGCATCGACCAGCAGCAGCTTCACCCGCGCTTTGCAGACCGTGTCCATCGTCGCATAAAGTTCATCCAACGAAATCAGCGTCTCGACCTTGTTCAAATCGCAATCGAGCGGACAGAAGTACATCTTCCCATCGCCCTTCAACTGCACCCCATGCCCCGCAAACGCCAGCAGCACCGAATCATTCCCACGCGCATCCTCGCACACACTCTTCAACCACTTGCGCACATTCGCCGCCGTAGGCCGAAACACATCCTTATCCCGCTCCTTCGCACTGCGCCGACTGAGAATAATGGTATTCTCCTTCAAATACCCCAACGACGGCAACACCTCCGCCAGCGCATGGACGTCTTCCTCGCAATATTTGAGGTTGCCGAGACCGGAGCCTGTGTATTCTTGAATGCCAATTAAGAGCGCGTGCTTTTCGCCTTCGGCGGCGAGGGAGAGAAGCGGGAGAAGAAGAAAGACGACGAGCTGAATTGGTTTCATTCGGAGACTCCTAATTGGGTGCCACTGGTAGGTACCCCTACCAGTGCCGAACTCGCAGCCTACATCACTATTTCAAAACACCCATTCCGATACAAGCTCGATGGCTCATTTTACATGTGTGTGTTAGTTGTCAAACTGCCGTCGAATGGCTTTCAGATGTTTGGAAGTCTCTACCCGATCCGCACTGGTAGGAGTACCTACCAGTGGCACCCTGGGACACTATTTCCTCGCCTATTGCGGCAACTGGCTGCCATACCGAATTCCGATCACGTCACGCATCACACCGAAGTTGCGGACCACTTCGACTGTCGTTTCACGTCCGCCATGTTCGCGACCCGTGGCGACGGGCGAACGGCTATTTTTGCCTTCATCGGCGGGGCGGTCCGAGTCTTTTTCCCAACACGCTCGGAATTCCAACGCGATCTGGCCCACGTCGTTTTCGCCGCGTTTCAATTCCGCTGCCGCGCTCTTCGCGTAATCGGTGACAACGAAATAATCGAAGCTGCCCGGATTGCGATACCAGCCTTTGATCACCTCGCTGGTGTGCGGCGACAGGATGCGGTAGTTGAAGCGCGGCGTGCCGTCGGGCTTGCGAAATTCAGGATCGCTAAAAGAGTATTGATCAATGCCGTCAATGCTGACCCGCACGGCCACTTCGTGATCGGCATTGTTATGAATTCGCAGGCGGTAGTACTGACCTTTTTGGACGTGGATGAACGGCAGGCCCTGGGCCGTGCGCAAGACGTCCGCGCCGCGTTCGGGATTGGCTGCGTCTTTGTCTCCGACGACCAACACTTCGACCGCAAACGGGCTTTTATCAGAACTCTTGATCGTGCTGTTGGTCAAATTGAATGACGGTTTCTGATAGCTCTCGCGAATGATTTCATCCGCCTTCTTCGTGCTGGCCGTGGGTGGGATCGAGACAGGTACGGCAATCGCGCGCAACACCGCCGATTCACCAAAAATCGAGCGCGGTTCAAAGACGATACCGTTGATCAAATCGCCGGTGTTGGCATCGACGATCTTCACGTTCAAGCGGATGCAGGTGAGCTTGAAATCCGGCTGCTTGTCTTCGGGCGCAACCGTCGCGGGGCGGTATTCGCCGTTGACTTCGCTCTTCGCTTTCGCGTCGATGTGAATCCCCAGTGCGGCGAGTTCCTTCGCCAAAACGCGGTTGATCTCCGGGCCGAAATAGCTGTGAATATCGCCGCGTCCGACGAACGTCCCAATGCGTACGGATTTATCGTCCTTCAGCGACGCGGCGATCTTCTTCGCCAGTTCGCCGAGTTCAATCTGCACCGGATCGCCGGAGCCGCCCGCGAAGCAGAGCGAGACGGACAAGAGCAAAACGAGAGCGAGAATCAAAACGTGTTTCATCGAAAATGCCTCCTAAAAGTGTGTCCAAATTTTAGTGTGAAATGACCGTGATCGGCGACGCGATTTTCAATTCGCGCGCCACGTCTTGAAAGAGCGAGAAGCCGTCGATCGCTTCCCAATCGCCGCGTTTGATCAGTTGTCCATTCGCCAGTGGCATCAATCCCAACGCCTGCAAGCGCGCGTTGTATTTAATGATCGTGGCAAGTTCCTCAGGCTTTTCGAAGCCCAATTCCGCTGCGGCCATCGCCAGATCCACATCGTTGAGCAAATAGCGCCGCGCCGATTCGCCGACCGGGTTCTCCGCTTTCTTCATCACGTCGCTGAGCGTCATGCCTTTGTTCTTCGGGTCCTTCTGGAACTCGGCCAGCTTCTCGTCGAGCTTCATGAACGGGCTGACGGTGCGCATCAATGCGCCGACAAAACGCTCGCTGTCTTCGTCGACTTTTCGCTTCATCGCGTCGGGCTTGGCGTACAGGCGCAGCACCTTTTCGCGCGGCTCGCCGGAGAGCGCATTGCCATCGCGGACCGTGTCGGTGAAGGGCAGCAGCCCGGCTTTGTGGCAGTGCATGCACGAGACGCCGTTGACGATGGCGGGCGTGCCCGACGTCTTCAACGCATCGCTGACGATATCGGTCGGACCTTCGTCGATGCGATTGCCTTTTCCGTCCACAAGCAGATACGCTTGCAAGCCGTTCGGCAAGCCCCAGATCATCTCGCCCCCGGCGTGAATAAACGCCTGGTTCGGGTATTTGTTCGCATGAAATACAGGACCGAGCGGGAAGCGGTTCAGGTTGCTGCGCGGGCTGCGCGCTTTGAAATCGTAGCTGAGCCAGAAGTAACTTCCGATTGGAGAATCATGCCGCTCTAGCAAGCGGTTTTGTCCCGACACGCCGCTGGCCGGAAACGCGGCGCGCATCACTTTTTCGTTGACGATATTGCTCTCGATGTTGATGCTCAAACGATGCTCCAATTCCATCAGCGTCTTCGGCAGATAGAGGATGTCGTAATACAGCGGTGGGCGCGTCGCGTTGGCGCTGAACCAATCAGCGCGAATCATGCACAAGTCGGGCGCATAGTCGTTGATGTCGTTACCCAGGCGCTTGAGCTTCTCGTCTTTATTTAATGCGAAATCGACGCCGTATGGATACTCGCTCAGGATACGATTCCAGATGCCATGCTTGTCCCAATCGAGGTCCTTGATGTTGACGACAAAAATCGTCTCGTCTTTATCGAGCGCTTTCGGAAGCACCAAGCTGGGCCGCCACGTCATGCTGTTGATCGCGAAACTCAACGCCGCGCGTTCGGAGGCGATGTCGTCGTTGAGAAAACGCGGGTTGTTGTGCAAGTGCGTCAGCGTGAAATAGCGCAGATACGGGCGCACATCTTTGTCGGCGTTGCGCAGATCGTCGCGGATGATCGTCAGTTGCGTTTCGAGCGAAATGTACGGTCGCGCATCGGTCGGGAACGCGGGCGCGCTGGCTTTGATCCAGCGTTCGAGCTTGGCGATTTCGTCGGCGTTCAAAACGTCTTTCGTCGCGACCGGTGGCATACGCTTTTCTTCGGCGACGATGGTATAGAGCAGCGAACGCTTGGGCTGTCCGGCGATCACGACGGCATCGCCCTCATCATCGCCTTTCAACATCGTGTCATGCTTGGTGACATCGAATTCACGGTACTTCGATCCGGGCCCGTGATGGCAGCCGAAGCAATGCTGCTTAAGGACGGTGCGCGCCTCACGGGCAATCAGTCCGGCGTCCTCACCGGCGAATACCGATGCGATCACCGGCGCAACAAGAGCGAGCCAGAACGCGTGTTTCATGTCGTGTGTCTCCCAAAGTTTTCAAAGCGTCAGTCTCTGTCGCCGATGGAACGAATCGAATTGCGGAATCTTCCGGAAAAGTGAAATAATAATCGATTTTGTGTGTCGGTGCGAACGGTTATTGCGCTTGACCTTTTGTTTGAATCCGGCAAAGATGGGGGTGGTCATCCGGGAATCGGACTCATGAGCATTACCCTGCAACTGGATATACCCGATGCGCTTTTGAACGACGCCAAGGCGAACGGCCTGCTTGAATCGAAATCGCTGGCCGAAATGCTAACGTTGGAATTGAAGCGTCGTTCGAAAAAAGACGTTCACAATCCACTTCTTCCCGACCCTGAATTGCAACGCGTCACCTTTTTCGAAGACCCCGCCGCTCCGCTTGATCCGCAGGATTGGCCCGAGGCGTTTGAGTGAAACTTCTGCTGGATACTTGCGCCATTTTGTGGCTTGCTGCCGCTCCGAACCGGCTCACTACGGCGGCTCGGCACGCCATTGCATCCAATCCGAATGAACTGTACGTCTCGGCGATCAGCGCGTTTGAAATCGCGCTGAAACATCGCAAGAAAAAATTGGACTTGGGTATGGAGCCAGACGTGTGGTGGCAACGGGCCGTCGTTCATCACGGACTGATTGTCTTGCCAGTCTCGGACATCGTTGCCATAGCCAGCACGGCCTTGCCTCCGCTTCACGCCGATCCGTGCGACCGAATCATCATGGCGACTGCGTTGGCGCTCTCCGCCGAAATCGTCACCAGCGATGCGCTGATTGCCCAATACACGGATGTGAAAATTAGTTGGTAAGCCCCTGCATTTTTCCCGAAAATTTTTCGTCCGCTTCGCGGAGGATAAAGGGCAACAGAAAAAAGGAAAAAGGGCTACGGAAAGTCCAGCGGCAGAACAATCCGGAACCCAATGAGGTTGAGCCGAAAGTCCGGCGTGAAGCTGCCCCGATACGCGGAACGGCAGCGGCTCGGGTAGTAGCCCCAGGAACCGCCGCGCAACACGCGCGTTGTGCCAGTCGTCGGCCCGGTGGGGTCAGTTTGTGCGCCAGCGTTGTAGCTCGTGTACCAATCCTTGCACCATTGCCACACATTTCCATGCATGTCGTACAATCCGTAGGAATTCGAGACTTTTTGTCCAACAGGATGCGATTTGTCATCCGAATTTTTGTCGTACCACCCTGCCCGCGCCAAATCCTCGTCGCTGTCACCCGTATAAAACTTCGTTGTCGTTCCAGCCCGACATGCCTTCTCCCATTGCGCTTCCGTCGGTAACTCAATCTGTTTGCCGGATAGTTGGCTCAGCTTGGCGCAAAATGCAACCGCATCATCCCACGACACCTCTTCGACGGGATTCTGATCGCCTTTGAAACGGCTCGGATTCGTGCCCATCACCGCTTGGTACTGCTCCTGCGTGACGTGGTATTTTCCCATGTAATAATCTTTCGTGATCGTCACTTCATGCGCGGGTCCATCATCTTTATCGCCCATCGTAAACGTCCCTTTTGGAATGCGCACCAGTTCCATCTTCACGCCGCCCGGCAGATTCAACGTCAGCGTCTTGCCCGCATCGCTACCATTCCGCTTGATCGCCGCCGCCTGTTCGTTCTTAATCTTCTGCAACTCTTCTTCCCGCGCCAACCGCCGGGCCTCCTCGCGAATCTTTTCCAATTCTTCCGCCGAAACGGTCGGCACCGGTGGCGGTTTGGGAGCGGCGGCCAGTTTCGACAACACCACCTGTCCCAGCACCTGCCCTCGCCGTTCGGGCATTTGATCGGCTTCGGGGTTCTTCTGTTCTTGAACTGCCGTGCGAGGAACGTTGCGCGTTAAATAATCTTCCAGCAGCGGCACGGTCACTTCGCCGTCCGGGTTCGCGCACGCGCCTTTCAAACCGGCGAGGAAAAAGTGGAAGAAGATGCCATGTTTGAACGTGTCGCTCTCGTACGATTTCTGGCCTTTGCCGCAGCTGAAAAACGCCACGATCCCGCCCGGCGGATCGGGGATAAGCGGCATCGTCACGCTGGCGTCGCGCGAAAACCGCGACGTCCGGCACGCATCCATCACCAGCACTTTCACATGCGCCAGACATTTTTGGTCCAGCGCCTCATACAGATCGTTGATCGCGATCAGCGTCTTTTCGTCTTTCAACGACGCTTCCAGCGGGCAGAAGAACGGGCGAAATTTGTTCGTCGCCGGGTCTTTCAATTCAATCCCATGCCCCGCAAACGCGATCAGCACCGAATCGTTGGGCCGCGCATTTTTGTTGATGTAATTCAACCAGATGCGAATGTTCTTCGCCGTCGGACGCAGGTTGTCCGTACGCGTGTCGAAGGCGTTGCTGACCGTCAGTAGATGAATATTTCCCGCCACATACCCCTGCTGCTTCAAGACGTCCGCCAACTCAGTCGCATCATTCTCGGCATACTGCAACTGCGGCAATTCCGGATCTGTATATTCCTTCACGCCGATCAACAAGGCGTGCTTTTCGCCTTCGGCGGCGAGGGTGATGCCGAGGGTGAGGAAGAGAAGGACGAGAGATAGCGTACGCATGAGTAAAGCTCCAAAACGAACGGCTGATTCTATTCCAGGGTGCCACTGGTAGGTACTCCTACCAGTGCGGATCGGGTACTGATTTCCAAATGTCCCAAAACCTCTCGACGGCAGATGTTCACTCTTTACAAATTGTGTCACAAACATCTTTTGAAAACGCAACGCTCACTGCGAGACCGGCACTGGTAGGAGTACCTACCAGTGGCACCCGACGAACAGTGCCACCCGCCCACCCGCCTTATCCAACGCGTCCGGTTGGACAGAAAAAAGGGTAAAAGAAGAAAGGAAACAGGGTAAAGTTAGTCCACCGGCAAGACACAACGGAACCCGTAGAACGTGAAGCGGTAAGACGGAGCGATCCTGAGCCGGAACGCAGAACGGCAGATCGAAGGTAGATAGAACCACGAACCGCCACGGAGAACCCGAGCCTCAGTTTCAACGTCGTCGAACGATCCTTTGACTTTATAGCCAGTGGACGGGCCTTTCGGATCGACATCCAAATTCGGGCGCGATTGATAATATTTATCTTCGTACTTGTCCTGACACCATTGCCATACATTTCCCGACATATCTCTGGCTCCGCACCAACTGGCATTGTCGAAACGCCCCACCGGTGACGTGAACACATAGCCATCGCTCGTCGTGGAATAGGTCCACGCGTCGTTGCCAAGCCCGCTGTTTTTTAACGTCAAATCCGCATGGTTGCATTTCGTTCCATCAAAATAATTACCCCACGGGTATTTCACATTCTTCGATCCACGCGCCGCGTATTCCCATTCGGCTTCGCTCGGCAACCGCACTTCACGTTTCGCCTGAGTGCAGGCCCATTGCAAAAACGCCTGCGTGTCATTCCAACTCACCAGCACCACCGGATGGTCGTTACTCTGATCGAATCCCGGATTTTTCCACGACGCGCTCTCGACGATTTTCCAGTCTTTGTTCACCAACGTGTACCCGCCCTTCGCTTTCTCCGCCTCCGTGCGGTAACTCGTCTCATCCACAAAGCGCCGGAATTGCCCGACAGTCACCGGATACTTTCCAATAAAATAATCCCGACTGATTTTCACCGTATGTGCGGGCTTTTCGTCCGGACTGGCATCCGCGTCCGAATCATCCGAACCCATTTGAAACGTCCCGGCTTTGACGCGCACAAAGTCCATCGTCACGCCTTTGCCGAGATCGATCATCAGCTCGTTTTCGTTCTCAGGCGGACGCGTGGCAATGACACTGGTTGGCGGAGCCACAACCGGCGCTGTCTTCTGATACGCCCCCTTCGCCAGCACCAACTGTCCCAACATTTGCCCGCGTCGTTCGGGGTACTGCTCCGCTTCCGGATTCTTCTGTTCCAACACCACCGTACGGGGGACCTGCCGCGTTACATAATCTTCGAGCAACGGAAGTGTGACTTCGCCCTCCGCATTCGCACACGCGCCCTTCAAGCCTTCGATAAAGAAATGAAAGAAGATACCGTGCTTAAACACATCGCTTTCGTAGGCCTTCTGTCCCTTGCCACAACTGAAGAGCGCCACGATTCCGCCCGGCAGGTCGGGGATCAACGGCATGGTCAGACTGGCATCCCGAGAGAATCGCGATTTGCGGCAGGCATCCATCACCAGCAGTTTCACATGCGCTTTGCATTTCACGTCCAGATCGTCGAAAAATTCTTTGATCGGCACCAGCGTCTTTTCGTCCTTCAACGACGCTTCCAACGGGCAAAAGAACGAGCGATGCTTATTCGTGGCCGGGTCGTTCAATTCAATCCCATGCCCCGCAAACGCGATCAGGACAGTGTCCTGCGGCTTCGCATTCTTGCAGAGGTACTTCAACCAACTTGCGATGTTCTTCGCCGTAGGACGCAGATTATCCGTATCCGTTGCCTTGGCATTGCTGACAGTCAGAAGATGAACATTCCCCTCCGTGTAGCCCTGCTTCTTTAAGACCTCCGCCAACTCCTTCACATCGTTTTCGGCATACAACAGATTGCCGAGTTCCTCATCGGTGTACTGTTGCACGCCGATGAGAAGGGCGTGCTTTTCGCCTTCGGCTGCAATAGCGAAGCTGAGGGTTAGGAAGGCGAGGACAAGAGAAAGGGTGCGCATGTTAAAAGCTCCAAAACGAACGGCTGATTTTGTGCTCGGGTGCCACTGGTAGGTACCCCTACCAGTGCGGATCGGGTTGTAACGTCCAAATATACAAAATGTTCTCGTCAGCAGACTATCGCTCGGTAAATAATGCATGACAAGTCCACTTTGAAAACTCAACGCTCACTGCGAGACCGGCACTGGTAGGAGTACCTACCAGTGGCACCCGAGCGAACAGTGCCACCCGCCCTTCAGGCGGATGCCGTTTCCCACCGATCCGCCTGAAGGCGGAACTTCGAACATAACGGCCCGCATTTTTTCAAAATTTTTCGTCCGCTACGCGGAAAAGTTCAAAAGAAAAAAGAATAAAGGGCTACAAGTCCAGCGGCAGAACAATCCGGAACCCAATGTTGAGGCTCCGATAGAACGGCGTGTAGTAGAACCGATACGCGGAACGGCAGTAGTTCGGGATGATGTTCCAGGAACCGCCGCGCAACACGCGCGCCGTTCCGTCCGAATTATTGAGCGGATCAGTTGCGCTCAACGTTTCATATTCCGCCTTGTATAAATCTGCACACAATTGATAGACATTTCCGTGCATATCGTACAAGCCCCATTTGTTGGGTGCGAATGTTCCGACCGGTGTGGTCTTTTGGCGATACAGACCTTTCGCGCTGCCGTCGTAGCTGATGGTCGCGTCGTAATTTACTTTGTCCGAACTGATCGGACCCTCGAAATTGAATGGCGTCGTGGTGCCAGCCCGACACGCATATTCCCACTGCGCTTCAGACGGCAATGCAATCGTCTTCCCGCTTCGGGTACTCAACTTTTTGCAGAACTCCACAGCATCTTCCCACGAGACTTGCTCGACCGGATGTTTCGGTCCGCCCTTTTCTTTTGTAAAATAGGATGGATTCGTCCCCATGACCGCTTCGTATTGCTCCTGCGTCACCGCGTATTTGCCCATGTAAAAATCTTTACTGATGGTCACTCGATGTTGCTTCTCTCTGCTCGACAACCGTTCCGGTTCGCTCTCGGGACTACCCATCAAAAACGACCCGGCTTTGATCCGCACGAGTTCCATTTTCACGCCGCTGCCGAGATCAATCGTCAACTCGTTCCCGTTCTCAGGTGGACGCGTGGCGATGACGCTGTTCGGTGGCGGAGCAACAGGTTTCGGTTCCAACCGCCCCAACACCAAATCAATACTCTCACCCTTCACTTCCGGCGTTTGAAGCACTTCCGGGCCGTAATCTTCTTTCACCTGGTCCTTCACTTCTTCCGCGACAAACCCGGCCAGCTTCAGCCACGTCACCTCGCCCGAGCGTGGGTTTTTGACTTGTGGATTGCCGTTCATGCCGTCGATCAGATATTTGAACAGATAGCCGTGTTTGTACTTTTCGTTCTCGCGCGCCGACTGCCCCTTGCAACAACTGAACATCGCCACGGTCCCGCCCGGTGGGTCGGGGATCAGCGGCATGGTCAGGCTGTTGATCCGCTCATCCGTTCCGCGCTTGGACAACGGATCGTCACGACACGCATCGACCAGAAGAATCTTGGAATTAGCCTTCGTTTTCCCGAGTTCAGCGTAAATCTCATCGATGCAGATCAACGATTCGCGCTTGTTGAGATTGCACTTCGCTGGACAGAAATACATCTTGCCATCCAGCTTCAATTGAATGCCATGCCCCGCGAATGCGACGAGCACGGTGTCATACGCCTTGCGGTCGGAGAGCACGCCCTTGAGATGCGCGCGGATGTTTTCGGCAGTCGGCAGGATGTCGTCGCGGTCGATGTTCTTCAACGCTTCGGTGCGGGTGAGCAGCGTCACGCGGTTGTAATTGTAGGCCGGTCCCTTGAGCACAGCCGCGAGTTCGTCCACGTCGTTCTCGCAGAATTTCAAGTTGCCCAAGTCGCTGCCATCGTACCTCTGCACGCCGATCAACAAGGCATACTTACGCCCGGCAGGAGTCTCTTCGCCCCGGCAACACAGAGCGCTCGCAAGTAGCAGAACCAGCATGAAATGTTTCATCGTGTCGATCTCCGTATTTTCAAGCCAGTGTCTTCAAAAATGTTTGCAACTTCTCGACAATCGCATCGGTGTTGAGCCGGACAGCGCCTTCGTCCCGCCCGGCGGCCAAATCGCCACTGAGTTTATCCAATTGAGCGATCCAATTCCGGCAGCGTTTCAGCAATTCGTCGCGCTCGGAAGGCGTCAGCGGCGCGTGTTCGGCGACCAACAATTTCTCGCAGCCGTGTTTGAATTCCCCAATGCGAGCAGCCAGCGCCACGCGGTCGGCAGGCTTCTCGTCGAACCATTCGCCAGCGGCTTTAGAGAGGCGATTCACGTAGTCCGCGTGCGCGACATCGTTCGAATAAATCGCCGCATTGTTGAAGCCCCACTGCGGCCCCCGGAAATGCTGAATCCCCAGCACGGAGACGAGCAGCACCGCTGCCGCCGAACACCAGAACATCGGACGGCGATAAAACGATGGGCGCACGATTTTCGTCGTCCGCGTTGTGGCTTTTTTCAATGCGTTCCACCCGTCTTTCACAGAGCGGTTGTGATCGTTTTCCAGGGGTAACGATTGCCAGTACGATCCGCCTTCGACGAACACCAAATCCTGCAATTCGAACATGAGCGCCGGATGAGCGAAAAGTGCGCGGAACTGCGCGGCAGGCATATGAACAAGCCCTTTTTGCAGCACATTGTCACGACAATCCAAGAGCACGTCGTCCAACGTGGTTGCATTCGGATGTGAGCCATGAACGGCTGTGAGTTCCGATACCAATTCGCGCAGATGCAGGCCAGTCAGTTGCCGCTCCAGCCAGAGCGCGCGGGCATCATGTCCGTCAGGAATTGAAGCGACGATGAGGTTCATGCGCGCTCCTTCGAGACACATTCCTGCAATACCGGAATGGTCTTGTTCTTGATATTGTAAACTTGCTGGGCGTCGAGATTCAAATCGGTGCCGATGTCCGCTACGTCGCATCCCTGCAACAAGCGCGTGAAGACTTCCGCTGAGCGCAGATTATGAGCGCGCAACTCATCTAAACATTCTCGGAGGCGCGTGACACGTTCCGTGTCCAACATGGATTCAGACGCATCAGACGATCGATCCGCGAGATCGACTTTTAATTCCGCGAAAGGGCGCTTGCGAGCATGATCGATGTTCTTGTTTTTCGCGATACTGAAGAGCCAGGATTTGAATGTGCCGGATGAAAATGTTTTCGGCAGCGCAGCGTGGACCTTGAGCCACACCTCCTGCGCCAGATCACCCGCGTCGGAATGCCCCGCCGAACGCGTCAAATACGCAAGCAGGTGCGCAGCATGGCGCTCATACAGCAGTTCGAATCCACCCTTACCATCCAGCGTGGAAAGATGCTCGTCGGTAGAATGGATAAGGGACACGATGGCTAAGTTTAATGCAAAAGTCACAACCAGCAATCGAAACTTAACCGGATTTATCGCTTTCCAAAACCCAAATACACCTAACGCCCACCCCACCTCGGGACATTGTGTGCTTAACGTAGGTTGTATCAGAACATCACGCATGACAGTCGCCCAAAACCTCGCAGGCCGAAATGCCTGCGAATGTGCCACTGGAACGAACGGGATTGCGGAATCTTCCGAAAAAATGAAAGGAAATTGATACAGGTGGGGAAAGTGAGGACCAAAGGGTGGCAAAAGGCAAGGGCATCCCTAAATCAACTGTTTTTGGGCCAGATCAAATCGCGGTCGTTCTCCCTATGTAAGAATCGTTGAAATTAGATAGTGATTTTGGGACAACTGTACTTTTTTGGCGCAACTTATGGTGAGGGACATCCTAACATTTGGCGTCGAAATATCGCGTCAAAGCAGAATGCCGCAGACGTGTGGTTGAGAGATGATAAAATATTGCCCTCAGCCTTCCCCAAAAATTGGTTGAACCGCATCGTTGGGGGTGGCGTAGCCGTTGGGATTCAAGGTGCCGCGCTGCCTAGAACCACTGCTAACTTACCGAAGAAAGATGAATTAGTCGGTTTTTCGAAGTTGCAACGCGAGCAGCGAGTGAAAAGGTGTTTTGAAAGACAACGAGCAAGAATTACAGGGTTGCTTTTTCGAACGCATTGCCGGAAACTATCTGTTGCCAATTGATGACAAGTGAGTTTTGTGTTCAAAATTAATGCGATGAAGAGAAAGGCAAGCATTGTATTTCGCTCATTCTGATCACCACTTGACGCCGAATTCGGTCGGCGCAAACTGGCAAGAGTTGGCTAAACATCTGCGAGGTGTGGCAAACCGAGCTAAGGAACTCGCCCAAGAAGCCATACCTGGCGACACGCCGTTCCACATCTCTGCTGAATGGGCGGGATTATTGCATGATCTCGGAAAATACCGGGACGAATTTCAGAAGATGCTCCTCGCATCGTCACTCGGAACGCGAACGATTCCCGCACCGCACTCGATTTACGGAGCCCTTTGGGCTGCGTCTCGAAACTGTTTGGAACTCGGTTTGGTGATCTATGGACATCATTCTGGTCTGCATTCGAAAATAATTATAAAGGAAATATTGAAAGTTCGATTGGGAGATATTGAACAGGCCAATCAGCTGGTTTCGGATCGCGCGGTCGGTATGGATGGTCTTCAACAATTTGTAAATACAAAACCAGTTTCGTGTATTGATCGTCAGAATCTAAGATTCGCGGATCTGCGCGTCCGAATGCTTTTCAGTTGTCTAATCGATGCGGATAGATTGGACACCCAGATACACGGAAATGGCTGTCTGCCAGAGACGCAGAAATTGAATGCTCCCGTACTTCTTCAGCGGCTTGAAAATTATATAGCAGAGCGAGCCAACGGAGTGAACTCTGGCACTGTAAAAATGGCTCGCATGAACGTCTTAAACGCCTGCTTGGATGAAGGCAAGAAAGCGCCGCGCAACACGATGTTATTTTCGATGACCGTCCCCACGGGTGGCGGAAAGACGCTCGCTTCGATGGCATTTGCGCTTCAACGCGCAACGACGTTTCCGGACGCCGTTCGGCGAATCATTGTCGTCATTCCCTTTCTTTCGATTATCGAACAAAACGCAGGCGAATACGCGAAAGCGCTGGGCGACGATGTCGTCTTCGAACACCACTCAGGTAACTTGCGGCAAGAAAAAACGGACACCAACGAAACGTACGACCCGGTTGACACGAGCCGAAAACTATTAGAGGAAAATTGGGACGCACCGATAGTCGTTACGACGTCCGTACGGTTTTTCGAAAGTCTCTATTCCAACAAACCGCGCGACCTGCGGCGTCTGCACAACCTCGCGCGTTCATTGGTCATTCTCGATGAAGTACAAACTCTGCCGCGCCAGTTCCTCGGTACGTTGTTGTCCATGATGGAGGACTTGTCGAAGAATTGGGGCACACAGTTTCTATATTGCACGGCGACACAGCCGGCGTTTGAAAAGCGTGTCAACGCATTTGAGACGGACATGCGCTGGGCGACAGGAACGATTCACGAAATCATTCCCGAGCCGTCGAAACTTTTTGACGTATTGAAACGCGTTGAAGTCGAGTGGCCGAAGCCGGACGAGAAGCGCTCGTGGGAGCAGTTGGTCGAGCGCTTGGCGGATCATCCGCGCGCGCTCTGTGTGGTGAATCTCAAGAAGCACGCGCTAGATTTGTTTCATGCACTGCGATCAGAAGTGGAACGTAGGGGCTTTGACGCGGGTGCAGTTCTGCATCTATCAACACGCATGTGCGCGGCGCATCGGTTGGACGTGATCGCGCGGATTCGGCAGCGACTGACGGACAATCAAGACGCTCCGTGCTGGGTTATTTCGACGCAATTGATCGAGGCCGGTGTTGATCTCGATTTCCCGGTGGTTTATCGCGCGCTGGGGCCGTTCGATTCCATCGCGCAAGCGGCAGGACGTTGCGACCGCGAAGGAAAGCTGACGGCGACTCTCGGTCGGCCCGGAGGGCGCGTGGTTGTATTTCGGCCAGAAGCGGATGGCAAATTACCCGCCGGTTATAAAGAGGCTGTGGACTGCACGAATACGCTCTTGAACGCATCCGCAAACGCATTGTCCATACACGATCCGAAGCACATGCGGCGCTATTTTGACAAATTGTACGGTGGAGACGAACACGATGTGAATGACATCGAAGCGCTGCGCAAGCAACTCGACTTCCCCGCTGTTGCCGATCGGTTCAAAATGATCGACGATGCGACACAAGCGGTTTTAGTGCCGTGGGGTGAAAAAGGTCGTGCAATTATCGAATCATTCATGCGGGCATTCGAAATCAACAAGACTTTATATAAAGAAGCGCAACGATTCCAAATAGGACTTTACGAATGGGAATTTAAAGCCGCGCTCAAGGCAGGCGCAATTTTCGAAGTCAGTCACGAAAGTGGCGTGTGGGCGGCGAAATCCTCGACTTATTCAGATACGGAAGGGTTCTCTGTGCGAAATCCAGATGCTGCCGAATTTATTGTTTAAATCCAACCAAACTAGTAATTTACTTCATACAATATGTCGATAAATCCTGAAACATTAGAGGATTTATATGGCACATACTGTCCGCGTAAAAGTTTCCGGCTCTTTTGCTTGTTTTAGCCGCCCGGAAGCAAAAGTCGAGCGATTAAGTTACGAATGCCTTACGCCGTCCGCCGCGCGCGGTATTCTCGACTCGATTCTCTGGAAGCCCGAAATGCGCTGGATCGTGCGCCGCATTTCGATTCTCAATGAAATAAAATTCGTGGCGCTCAAGCGCAACGAAGTTCAAAGTAAAGTCGCTCCGTCAGCGATTGGCAAGTGGATGAAAGACAACTCCACGTATCGCCCATTCTCGGCAGGCGCGGGGAGCGAAGAAGGGACACCGCGCAACACGCTTGCATTGCGCGACGTGGCTTACATCATTGAAGCCGAACCGCATGTCTTTAACGCCAATAGCGACAACACGCCCGTCAAATACATGGCCATGTTCAATCGCCGCGTTGAAAAAGGCCAGGCTCATGCGCAGCCGTGTTTCGGGTGCCGCGAATTCGCCGCTCAATTCGAACCTCCAATAGAAGCCGACACACCGCTCGATGATTCGCGCGATTTAGGCGTAATGCTATATGACATTCTCTACGATCCCAAACGCGACCTGCGCCGACCGCTCTTCTTCCGCGCGAAATTGACTCACGGCGTGCTCGACACGCGCCCGGAACACGTGCTGGACGCGCCAACGCAAAAGGAGGTGCTCACATGCTCATACAAGCGTTAGCCGCCTACGCGGATGTGTACCTGAAGAAGGAGCAGGACGATTTGGCCTTCGAAGAAAAGCCCATGCAGTATCTCGTTCAGCTCGCGTTGGACGGACGCTTTCTTGGCATTCAAGAACGCACACATTCCGTGAACAAAGGCAATGATAAAAAGCCGAAAATGGTCGACGTTGCCAAGACGATGCTGGTGCCGAAATCGCCAGTGAATCGTAACAGCGGTGTGCATCCGATGCTGGGATGCGACGCGATTCAATACGTCCTCGGTGTCGATGAAGCGTGGACCGCGCCAAACGATATCGAAAAGCACACGCGCCATTTCTTAAGCTTTCAAGACTTCATCGCGAAGGCCGCAGAGAAGACGGGTGATACCGCGTTGAAGGCCTGCGTGGCGTTTTATCGGAGTGACGCGGACGTGGCTAAGGCCCGTGCGGACCTCGCGAGTCGAAAGCCCAAACCGGGAATGCTGGTTGCGCTGGGAATCGAAACAGGTGTTGACTCCGACCTGCCCAGTGGCCCCGTCATTCAATTCCACGCCGTGAAGGCTTTTTGGAACAGCCACTATTCTGAAAAGTTCAACTCGGAACGGCTCGTGAAGGACCCGGCTGATGAGACCAAGAATTGGGAAACGATCTGTCTCATCAGAGGCGAACGCGGTTCGGTGATGGTCACGCATGACAAGATCAAAGGCGCATCCAACATCGGCGGTCAAGCGGCGGGTGTGGCGTTGATGTCTTTCGATAAAGAAGCATTCCGATCCTACGGCTGGCTGCAAAACTTCAACAGCCCCGTCAGTCCCAATCGCGCGATGGCGTACGTGCTGGCGATGAATGATCTGATGCGTCCGGGCGAACACCGCGTCGGGCGGACTCCGGGAAAAACGGTGCGGACGCGTTCGGATCATGGTGGTCTCGCCTGCTTGTATTGGACGCGCGACCCCTCAGACGTTGATCCGTTTGATTTGACCGAAAAGGCTGATCCGGAACAAGTGAGTCGTTTGTTGGGTGCTCCATTTGCCGGCAACATCGATATAGTTAATGCATTCGAGGACCGTGAAAATGATTTCTATTTTCTGGCTGTATCCGGAAATGGCGGTCGATTGGTCGTGCGCGACTGGCACCGCGATTCGCTCAAACGGGTGAAGGAGAATCTCAAAGATTGGTTCACCGGCGTGCGAATCGCAGATGTGTTCACCGGCGACAAGGCGTCCTCGCCGCCGAAGCTTTGGGAATTGATTCAGGCCATTTCGCCGCCGCGAACTGAAGATCGCGATCCGGTCAACGCTGAACGGTCCATGTCCATTCTGCGCCGCGCGCTTTTCGGCGCTCCGCTCGGTTACGCTCCGTTGGCCGCCGCGCTGGGACGATTGCGTCTGGCCAAAGGCAAAGAACGATTACAGACACCACGCATGGGCCTCATCCGAATTTGTTTGAATGATCTTTTGAATCGCCAAAATCAAGGAGGACAGAACATGAGCGAGTCGCTCAACGAAAACGAAACGCATCCGGCCTACATCTGTGGCCGTCTGCTGGCCGTTTTTGAGGAACTGCAGTACGCCGCGCAAGGCGACGTCAATGTCTCCATCGTGGACCGGTATTACGGTTTGGCTTCCACGTTTCCACAACAGGCGTTTCCGAAACTTGAAACGCTCAGCAAAGCGCATTTGAAAAAACTCCGCCGTGACAAACCAGGCGCGCGTGTTGTCATTGAACGTCGAATCGACGAACTCGCGAACTTGCTTGTCCCAATGGGCGCAAAGTATCCCGGCCAGTTGAATCTCGAAAGCCAAGGCCGCTTCGCGATTGGATTCCACCATCAGAAAGCAGAATCCCAAGCTCGCAGGCAGGAGAACGCCGACAAGAAAGCCGCCGAAGCCGCTTCGGAAGCAACGACTCTTTTCCAATAATCCACCATCCAAATTTCTCAAAAGGATACCACACCCATGAGCACCCTCACCAAACGCTATGACTTCGTGTACCTCTTCGATTGCAAGGACGGCAATCCGAACGGCGATCCGGATTTTGCTAACACGCCGCGCTTCGACCCCGAAACATTTCAAGGCCTCGTCTCCGACGTTTGCCTCAAGCGCAAGATCCGCGATTACGTCTTCGCACTGAAGTCGCAAAGTGGCACCGTCGAATCCGGCTACGACGTTTTTATTATGCAAGGCGGCTCGCTCGAAAACCGACAGAAGCTTCCTTACACCGATTTGAAGATCGAAGCGAAAACGACGGACAAAATTAAACAGGCGCGCGAATGGATGTGCAAGAACTTCTTCGATGTACGTGCGTTCGGCGCGGTGATGAGCACCACGGATTTCAATTGCGGCCAGGTGCGCGGACCCGTGCAGATCACGTTTGCGCGATCAATCGACCGTGTTTTATCCACGGAACACGGCATCACACGCGTGGTTCATACGACGAACAAAGATCAGGACAGCAAGGGTAAAACCGGCGCGGGGACGATGGGCAACAAGCACACCATCGCCTATGGCTTGTATCGTACGCAAGGCTTCATCAACGCCACTTTCGCGAAAGATACCGGCTTCACGGAGGCCGATCTCGGTGTGCTCTGGAAGGCTCTCGCGAACATGTTCGATCATGATCGCTCCGCCGCGCGCGGCTTGATGGCTCCGCGGCATTTGTTCGTCTTCGAACACGATTCGGCGCTGGGCGAAGCCCCCGCGCACAAGCTTTTCGATGCCGTTAAAGTCGAACGGAAAGCGGGTATTGAAGCGCCCCGATCATTTGAAGATTACACGGTCACAGCGTTGGCCGATGTCAAAACGGTCGTCGCCAAATTCCCCGGCGTGAATGTGTGCGACAAACTCAACCCGTAATCGGGGAAGCCTCATGTACACCGAAGACGATCTGCTGCCGCTTTCGGCGCTCCAACACTTACTGTATTGCGAGCGCCGGGCGGCATTGGTTCATATCGAGCAACTCTGGCACGACAACACCTTCACGCTCGAAGGCAACCATCTACACGAGAAGGTAGATTTGCCGGGGCAGTCCGCAGAATCGCGGCGGGACGTGCGCATCACGCGCGGCATGATGTTTCGCTCGTTCCGCCTCGGCTTGACCGGCAAGGCCGATGTCGTCGAATTTCACCGCGCCGACGACGGCTCATCCGTGCTCGGCGTCGCGCTTCCAGGCGTGGACAACTTCTGGATTCCGTTTCCTGTCGAATATAAACGCGGTAATCTGCGCAAGGAAGATGGTTACGAAATCCAGCTTTGCGCTCAAGCATTGTGTTTGGAAGAAATGTTGAAATGCGCGATTCCCGCTGGCGCGATCTTTTACGGCGAGTCGCGTCGCAGGCTCGATGTGGTTTTCGATGCGCCGTTGCGCACAGTCACGGAAACCGCCGCTGCTCGATTACATGACTTGATCGCGTCGGGCACGACACCCCGAGCGAAACGTGAAAGGAAATGCGATAAATGTTCGATGCTCGAAATCTGCATGCCTGACGCGCTGTCAAAAGCGACGTCGGTTGAAGCGTACATTCAACGTGAAACGCAGCCGGAAGGACTGAAAGCATGAGACAGCTTCAGAACACGCTTTACATCACCACGCAGGGAGCTTACGTCAACAAGGAAGGCGAAGCGCTGGTGGTTTCCGTCGAGCATGAAACGCGTTTGCGTGTGCCCGTGCATACGCTCGGCGGACTGGTCTGTTTTGGGCGGGTGTCGTGCAGTCCGTTTCTGCTGCATCATTGCGCGCAGAACAACGTGGCGATCTCGTTCCTCTCCGAGAACGGGCAATTTCTCGCGCGCGTTGAAGGGCCTGTTTCCGGAAACGTGCTGTTGAGACGTGAACAGTACCGGCGTGCGGACGATCTTCAACGCTCGGCGGCGATGGCGCGGGCGTTTGTCATCGGTAAGATCAACAATGGTCGCTCGGTCTTGATGCGCTGTGCGCGTGACCGTCCCGACAATCCGAATGTCGAAGCACTCAATCTCGCGGCTCAACGGCTTGACGGGCATCTGAATTCATTGAAGCCGGGCTTGCCGCTCGACACGGTGCGCGGCATTGAAGGGGCTGCGGCGAGCGCTTATTTTGAGGCGTTCGATGCGTTGATTGCCACGCAGAAAGACGAATTCTTTTTCAAAGAGCGAAGCCGTCGGCCCCCGCTCGACAACATGAACGCGCTGATGTCGTTTTTGTACACGCTGCTGACACACGACGTCTCAGGAGCACTGCAAGCGGTGGGACTCGATCCGGCGGTGGGTTTCCTGCATCGCGACCGACCGGGACGAGCGGGGCTGGCGTTGGACATGATGGAGGAATTTCGCCCCTTTCTAGCGGACCGGTTGTCGCTATCCCTGGTCAACTTGAAGCAGATTCGCGGAAGCGGTTTTAAGAAAACAGAGTCAGGCGGAATTTGGATGGATGATGCGACGCGAAAGGAAGTATTGGTCGCGTATCAAAAACGCAAGCAGGAGGAGATGATCCATCCGTTTTTGAATGAAAAGATGAGTGTGGCGCTGTTGATTCATACGCAGGCAAAACTGTTATCGCGGCACTTGCGCGGGGACATGGACGGGTATCCGCCGTTTCTCTGGAAATAACGGAGATCGCTCTTTGAAAACCGCATAGGAGATTTATGTTAGTTTTGGTAAGTTACGATGTGTCCACGGTCACGGCAAATGGACGCAAACGCTTGCGACGCGTTGCGAAAGCCTGCCTGGACTATGGGCAACGGGTGCAGAATTCGGTGTTCGAATGTTTGGTGGACCCGGAACAATGGACCCGGTTGAAGCTCCGTTTAATGACGGAATTCAAGGAGGAAGAAGATAGTCTCCGCTTCTACTTTCTTGGAGCGAATTGGCAGAACCGTGTCGAGCATCACGGCACGAAACCGTCGGTGGACTTGGAAGGGCCGTTGATCGTATAGAAATAATCGAGCGCGAACCTATAGCGAGCAGACGTTGCGTAGAAGCTTCGCGCTGATTATAAGGTATTTGTGTACAATAGAATAGAAAGACGGTTATAAAAGCCTCGCTGGAGGCAAGCGTCGATTTGGATGGTGCGCACGGAACCACATTCAAGCTGATGATTGTCAACAGGATATATTGAGGCAGTCGCGCCCCGTGCGGGCGCGTGGATTGAAACAATTCAGACATTACGACGGGACAGTGGGCGGCGGGTCGCGCCCCGTGCGGGCGCGTGGATTGAAACAAACCATTTCGACGGCTGGCGTCCAGGTTGAGGGGGTCGCGCCCCGTGCGGGCGCGTGGATTGAAACTGCCAAGATTAAGGCTGCGACGCGCACATTCTTGTCGCGCCCCGTGCGGGCGCGTGGATTGAAACAATAATTGCCATTGGAGCATCTCGGCTCGCTCCGTCGCGCCCCGTGCGGGCGCGTGGATTGAAACATCCACGGCCTGCTGCGTCGTTC
>JBAXUS010000073.1:0-27914 GCA_037129555.1 Planctomycetota bacterium | reverse complement strand
GAATTTTAATCGGGTATCAGCGAACGGTTCGCAGATAGCGCAGACGTTAAATCTCCATGATTTGCGCTGAGTTCAGGCGCAGTGTCGCCGCTGCCAGCGTATTTGAGCGGTCGATACTAAATAAATACGTTCCTTTTATTTGATGTGTCGTGGTTGGCGCAACCCGTAAGTACCGTCCCTACTGTGACCGTCTGTTACCGCATCTTAGCAACAGAAAGGCCCTCAAAGCAGTGGACTTCAATTGAATGAAACCCGCCAATAAATTTCACTTAAAACCGGTTTTCTGTTGAGTAAATGTGCAAAAGATTCGCATACTGTGATCGTTCTTTTTTTTTTTCGCCTCCCCCCCCCGCTATTCTGTTAGAGGTGATTTTGGGCACAAAGAAGAGGGCAATAGATTTTAGAATTCATTCCTCACAGGCCCCAAGTAAATGACCGGATGGACGATGCCAACCATGATGCGATATGGCCACTTTTCGAAAATCCTTCAGGTCGTTCGCCTTTGTTAAGGCCTTTAGAGAATCACGGCTGCTTCAATCGCGCGGTCCTGATTCCTTGGATGAATTCGGTTTTTTATGTTCTGCGGAAAATAATCGGAACAAGACCGGTCAGACTTATAATTTTGATGGTGGAATTAGCTTGCCCCCGCCATTTGGATCAACGTACACACTAGGCCTGCAAAACTTAATATTCCACGTCGCCTTACCAAATCGCTCACACACACGGCAATTACGCGACATCATGTACGACGGATCAAATGATATTTCATCTTTGCAGGGCGATAAGAATCACGGATCGGCAGCAACGTCTTCGTGTGAACAACTGATTTCATGCTGAATGAATTGCCAAAGATCGTCACTGCTCACTGTTGAATTTGCGGGTTTATCCACGTCAACACAATTCGGTAAATGAAAACACGGAAAATAATATACTCAGTTGCCTTGTTGACAATTATAGAATTCAATTACCATATATTTTTAAACAGAAATGACTGAACAGTGTGCAGGAGGTGATTCGTGCCTGATCCCTTACCGAGCCTGTATGATGATAGCGAATGTGCCGTCAATTCAGACGTTCATTCCGATCAAGAAACGGTAGCTTCCACGCATGCCACAGACGAGTCCGAAGCACCCGTTCTCAATCCGTCAGCCGCCCTGACATTCTATCAAATTGATTCCGCACCGGTCCTTTCGCCGGAGTCGGGATTCAACACGCCGCCACAAACTGACGGATCCATCACTGCGGTTGATCGCCTGCGAGCGACATTGCCTTCGTATTCAAACCGCATTTCGACGTGTCTCAATGGCAGAGCGATCGACAGGTCCCGTCTCACCTCGCCGTCGACAGCAGATGGCACCTCACAACGCACTCCCATGGTGAGCGGTGCCGGCATTCCGTTGAACAGTGGTATGAAACTTTGCAACGGCCGCTACGAACTCAAAACCGTGATCGGCACGGGCGGCATGGGAATTGTCTACCGCGCATGGGACGCGGACCGACACGAAGAGGTCGCGGTCAAAGCGCTGAATCCCGCCCTTATTCAAAGCGAAAAGGCTATCGAACGCTTCTTGACCGAAGGCCAAATTTCAAGCGAACTCTCGCATCCCAACATCGTTAGCGTCTATGATGTTCAGAACGATCACGACGTTCATTTTATCGCGATGCAACTCCTAGAAGGGCGGACGTTGCGTCAGGATATGGAGACACGCAGAACGCTCCAAAGCCCCTATTCGATCAAGGACGTCAGAGAGAACGTTGTGCCGATTTGCAAAGCGCTCAGCTTCGCACACACCCTGACGGTTCACCGCGATGTCAAACCGGAAAACGTGTTCCTGTGCGAGGACGGGTCGGTGAAGCTGATGGATTTCGGCATCGCGCGCGTCCAGACCAGCGCGCAAATGACCACCAACGGAATCGCGTTGGGCACGGCGTATTACATGGCTCCCGAGCAGCTTCGGACACCGCATCTGGTGGATCATCGCGCGGACCAATTCGCGCTCGCGGTGATCGTTTACGAGATGCTCTCCGGGGAATTACCGACCGGCCGCTCAAAGCCGTTGAGCGACCTGCGCACGGACTTGCCAGACGGGCTGTCGAATGCGGTGGACCGCGCGATGGCGGCTAAACCGGATGAGCGTTTTGATAGCATCGCCGCGTTCAGCCAGGTGCTCAGCGGCGAAGCGAGATTCAAACCCGCTCACGGAAGGGGCCGTTCGGGCCTTGCCGTGTGGCTCACACTCGCGGCGTTGGTTGCTCTGTGCGTGGGAGGCTGGCAATTCTATCAATATTCGACTCGCCAGGAGATGATCGCGGCCACTTCGAAAGCGGAAATTACGCGGCACGAAGTCGACGCTGGCCAGAAGGCGATGGATTCCGGCAATTGGGTGCTGGCGCAAAGTCATTTTCAAGACGCGCACAAAAACGATCCCGCCAACGAATCAGCCCAAAAAGGACTCGAGACAACCCAAAAAATCGTTAATGACAATGCGAAAGCAAAAGCCGAACGCGACAACCTGGAAGCGGACAAAAAGGCGGAACTCGCCCGAAAGGCGTTGGAGGAACAGGCCAGGCAAAAAGAGTTGAATCTCGCGGCACAAAAAGCGCAACAGGATCTTGAAGTCGCTGAACGCGAACTTAAGTTTAAGCAGGCGCAAATTGCGCAGAAGAAGGAAGAGAGCGAATTCCTAGAGAAAAAAAAGAAACAAGACCTCCTGGCTGCAGAGCAGGCTGAACGTGACCGCAAAATAGCGGAGGCGAAGGAACAGGATGCAAAGGAGGCTGCCGCAAAAGCGGACCGCGACCGCCTAGCTACGGAGGCCGCCGCACAAGCGGAGCGTGAACGCATTGCAGCGGAGGCTGCCGAACGAGCAAATTCACATTTCGTCTTGGCGCCTGGCGAGTTCTCTCCGTGGCTCAAACGCACGAGCGGGTGGGGAGCGAGTGATGCAAACAATTTACCTCTGCGCTACCGCGTTTATCTGGATAACAGCGATGTCCCAAATATCACGCTGAGTAAGAAAACGAACGCCGTATTGCCTTCAAGCAAGACGATACGATTTCAGGCTGCCGAAGCCAATCTCGGCCCAATCACGATCGATTTGAAACCGTAAGCCGGATTCACGGACTAAAGGCCGGAATCTTGCGGAACGTTCACCAGAGGGTACACTTTCGGCATGTATAAATTTGTCGTCATCGATGGTCCCGGAAAGGGCGGAACGGGATTTGAACTCAAATCGTCTCCTGCCATTATCGGCCGCGGCTTCGAAGCCGAAATTTTGCTCGATAGCCAGAATGCCTCACGCAAACATGCCTGCGTGACGTTGATGGGCGACGAGGTATTTATTCACACCGTCACCGACAAGCTCGATACCTTTGTGAACGGAAAAGCGATCACGCGCGACCCCCGCCGGCCTGTGAAGTTGCGTTCGGGCGACAAAGTCCAAATCAACGACGTCGTCCTCGAGCTCCGCAATCAAGAAGACGAATTCCGGCAATTTTCCACGCAGTCCAGTTTGTTTGCAAACGGGCCAGTTGCCAGCGCAACACCCTCGTTCCCGCCTGTTGAGCAAATTTCCGTGATCCGTCCCGATTCGGATCTTCAGGCGCTAATCGACGCGGAAAAAGAATCCGGAAAAAAATATTTACAAGGATCACCGAAATTCGCGGCGCATCGACAAAGACTCGCAGCGCTTGAGTACGCGGCATTCGCACAAGTAAAAGCGTCGCAGCCTGGAACGGATTTATTTGAAAGTCAGGCTGAAATTCATGATGTCGATGAACCTGCGCAGGACACGTCCAACGTGTCGAATTCGACGCCTGTTTCCCGCGTCAATCGTGGACCATTGGACGTCTATGTCGTGCTCGACGTCTCGGGGTCCATGGCGGGCGAGCAGCTCGAAGCCGCGATCTCGGGATTGCAATCGCTCATCACGGAATCAATCGACGACCGAAGCGAGTTCCTGTTGTCCTTAATCACGTACGGCCCGACCGCGCGCATGGAATTTACGCGTACTCGTTGCCACGATGTTCGACTGCCACACCTGAAAGCCGGCGGATTCAGCGCTCTGGGGCATGCCTTGCAACTCCTTTCCGATAACGTTGCGAAGGGTATGAGCGGGGCTCAATCTGAGTCGCCGGACAATCCGCTCGTTTTCCTCATCGGCGACGGTCACGGAACCGACGAACCGCACAAACAACTCGTGGAGTGGCGCACTGACGCATCCACGATGCTGCTTTGTGTTCTGGGGCCCCGCGTGCCGAGTACGTCGTTGCTTAACGCCTGCGAATTCGCCGTGAACGCAGAGAAACCCGCCGACTACAGAAGGACTTTTGATTGGATCAAGGCCGTGATCCGTCTGCGCACGGCGGGAGACGCGCTGCCGACCGAAGTCGGCGCGCCTCTCAAAGTTATTCCGCGACCGGATCCGCGCAACGCGCGCTGAACATTACTCGACCATGAACCACTGGATTTCCACGCGGCGATTCAATTGTGATTCGGCAGGACTTTTACTCACGGGCTCGTCCCAACCACAGCCGAAAATATCCAGCCGCTCGGGATCCGCGTTGCAGCGCTCGACAACCAGTCGCTTGATCTCCTTTGCGCGATTCTTGCTCAGCTCCTTCGCCGCCAGCGCCATTTTTTTCACGAACTCCTCCCCGCCGGTCTTGCGAAACTCATCTATATAGGTGTTGTCAACGTGTCCGCGGATCAAGACCGTCGACCC
Source organism: Planctomycetota bacterium (assembly GCA_037129555.1). Classification (GTDB taxonomy): domain Bacteria; phylum Planctomycetota; class SZUA-567; order H5-PLA8; family H5-PLA8; genus JANXLS01. The sequence continues at coordinate 23,190 of JBAXUS010000073.1, read as the reverse complement.
CGGACTAACGGCAAGCAGCTTCTTGATATCGTCAAGGTATTTCAGATTTTCAGTCTTCTTCAGATCAAGTTCCGCTGAATTGGGATTGAAATAAAAACGTATGTCTTTGTTCAACAGCGGGTCTTTTTCGACAGGCGTCCCAGCGTTGCTACGGATCGGCGCGATGGAGACTTTTTGGTCCTTGTAAACGCCGGATTTTTCAATGGCTTTCAACGCTTTCAAATCCAGAAAGTAATCGCTGTCCACAGGGTTCTTGATCATCTCGGAACCGTAGGCGTCCAGCGCGGACTGATAGATTCCGCTGTAGCTCCCGGCCGCGTCCATCGCGCCGGAGAAAAACGCCAAATTCTCGGGCAGATTCGACAGATGAACTTTAGCCATTTCACTTTTTGCCTTGTCCATATCCCACTTGAATGCTTTCGCAATGGTCGGCAGTTGCGTGGCCGGATCTTGTTGGACCATGCGATTGCCTTCCATCCAGCCTGAAACCAGGCCTTCGACAATGGCGGGATTCTGCATCGCGAATCCCTTGTTGAGTGTCAGGATATCGGCGACGATCAAGAGATTTCGATTGGTGATGAGGATATGCGCCTGCCCCGCGCTCTGTTGAGCGACTTCCGTCGTTTTCGGATCCCATGTCACGCAACCGGCAAGCTTGTTTGCTCCTGACTTGATGTCGTTGAGAAACAAATCACCGGCTCCGAACGCATCGGCGGTAAAGATCAAATTGACCGCGTCCGGATTCGGCGTCGCATCAATTTTCGGCAGCATCGCGACATGCAGTCCCGCCTCGCCGACTAGATAGCGAATAAAGAAATCCGACTCGGTGAATTGCGCGGCCACCAGCACCTTGCCTTTCAATTCATTGATGCGCTTGATACTGCTGCGCACCACCACGCCATCGCCGCCGCGCGAAAAACTGATCAGCAAAGGGACACTGATTTTGAATTGTTTGCCAAAGACCGGCAGGACGTCGGTCGTGGTCGCCAGCGCGGCCAGTTTTCCCGCAGTCAGCGCCGGCCGGCTCTCTTCTTCGCTGAGTGCGATGTTGAGTTTGAATCCATATTTCTTGAAGAAAATGGAGTCCTCATTGGCGGCGAGGCCGTGGTTTGCCGCGATGACTCCGGCGTACCCCGCGTATTCGCTGAGTTCCATGTCAACCGTGTTGTTCTTAAATTCGTAAACGCCCGCTGCGGGCATTTTCGGCACCTCGTTTTGCGTGACCGCAAACTCCGCCGCAGCGGCCGCGTGGCAGGTCGCCGTTCTGAACGCGAACAAGGCGAGCACACACAGGGCAAGCAGTGGTAGTGGCTTCGAGCGGGTGTTCATAACAACTCCTCCGGATTGGCTGATCGGATTTACGGAATTTCCACAACAATGCGGAAACCGTATTTCGTATTGAGATTGCTGGGCTTGTCGGCCTTTCGGCAGGCGCTACGGCAATTCTGCGCCTGGCTATCGTAGGCTCCGCCGCGCAGAACGTTCCGTTCCCCTTCGGCGGGGCCGCCAGGATCGAACGCTGGGGAATTCGAAAAGTATTGAGGATTATATAAATCTCGGCACCATTCCCACACGTTCCCGTGCATGTCATACAAACCAAAAGCGTTGGGCTTAAACGCGCCGGCCTGCGACGCCGCGTTTCGAAACTCCGCACCGCCGCTGTTGAAATTAGCCATCGAACCGTTCAGCGACGCTCCAGTAGAATAAGACGTCGTCGCGCCGGCACGGCACGCGTATTCCCATTCTGCTTCCGTGGGCAGCCTGACTTTGCGAGCGGTTTTCTGCGCCAGTTGCCGACAGTATTCGTCCGCCGCATTCCAACTGATCCGTCCCACAGGCAGCGTGAGATCTTCAAACGCACTGGGATTGTTGCCGGTAATCTGTTTGAATTGCGCCTGCGTCGTTTCGGTCTTGCTCATGTAAAAAGGCTGGGTGATCGTGATCGGATGTTGCGCTTCGTCGTCCTGATGCCCCGGCTCGCCCGCCGCGCTGCCCATGACAAACGAACCCGCAGGGATGAGTGTCAATTCCAGCGAAACACCATTCAGATCCAGCGTCATCGTTTCGTTCAGATTGTTTTTCTTCGTATAATCCGCGACGCTTTCCGTGCCATTCCAAAGCGCATACGCCAACGACGCTTTCAGCACGCGCACTCGCTCATGGCCGGGGTTGATCGTGTCCGCGTCCGTCAAAAGCGTCTCAACTTTTTCACGCAGAGCATCCGACAGGCGCGCCTGCCCTTTCGAATCTTTGGCCGCGCCTACGACGATGCGACTGGCGTCGGCGAGGAGGCGCTCGAAACGTTCTTCACGCTCCGCCCGCGCCGAATTCTCAGCGGCGTCTGGCTTCGGAGACACTTGCACAGGACGTGTCGTCGCCACCGGAATAACCGTGAGTACGGGAACAGGTGCAGGTGTGGCAATAATAACGGTGGTGTGTTCCGGATTCGCCACTGGTGCCGCCGCAAAAAAATGCCGCGCGGCCCAAACGGCCGAAGTGGCTAGCAAGACCGCCAGCGTCAGCAACACCAACACAGGCATCCAAAACGCACGTATCGGTGGCTTCTCCGCAGACGAAACGATCTCGTGCTCCGCCGGACTCGTATTCAGAACCGAAGGCTGTTTTTCAGCGACATCACGCGGGCGATCGGTTGGTTTTCGTATCGCAGGAGCACTCACGTTTTTGGGCGCAGCCACGGTCGGGACAGGAGCCGCCGTTTTGGGCGCGGCTTGCAAAGCCTGAATCAGCGCGTGACAATTCGGAAAGCGCTCATTGCGAGCTTTGGCCAGCCCCCTAGCCAGCGCGTTGTTGCACTCCGCACTCAACCCGGAAACGCGTTCTGGCACTTCGCGCAAGACACACTCGCGCAGCACGAGCGCGTCGCTGTTTTCGAAGGGCAGTCGTCCGGCCAGAAGTTCGTACATCACGACTGCCAGCGCGTACTGATCGGTCGAAGCGTCTTGCGATTGCCCCTTCCATTGTTCGGGCGCCATGTAGGGCCGCGTTCCGGATGTGTCATAGCCGCGCTCGCTGACTTGCGACATACTTTGATGGATTTCCGCCGCAAGACCGAAGTCCAATAATTTGACCGAGCCTGAAGCATCGATCAGGATGTTCTCCGGTTTGATATCGCGGTGCATGATCTTTCGGGCATGCGCAAAATCAAGCGCGGCAGCGATCTGCGTGCCCAATCGCAGCGCTTCGGTTTGGGCGGACGCCGCATGGGCGGGTGCGTAGTCGCGAAAAAACGGTCGCAGTTCCCGTCCTTCAATGTATTCCAAAACCACGACGAAGTCCGACTCGTGTTTTTCCAATCCGAGCAACGCGGCGATATGTTCATGAACGAGGTTGTGGACCAGTTTGAAATTCTCGCGCACCCGGGCGATGGCTGACGCGGATCCACTCAATTCCGGTGGCAGCAATTTCAACGCAACATCGGTTTCGCTCACAGTGTCGCGCGCTTTCCAAACTTCACCCATGCCGCCGCGGCCGATGCGCTGAACCAGTTCGTATTTGTACGCAATCAGTTGTCCGGCACTCCAACCGATGATCGTGTTGGAATTCCGGTCAATAGGCTGTGAAGCGTGGCGGTCGTCGCGACTGCCATTTGGAGCAGATCGCGCGCCTCCACCAGCACTCGCGTTTTGATTATCGTTTTCGCTCATCGTCCATGGGTTCTTAAAGAGGAGAAGTCAAAACAATGCGCCGCAGGCATCACGGCGTAAACTGGTAGAGTGGTTTGGTGATATCCACTTCGCGGCCATCCGAACCGACAAGCATCCAGCGATGATGCAGGATTCTCCCAATTCGGCACTGCGCGGTCTGCACGTGCAAACCCGATGAGTGAGTGTTTTCCTGAAAGTGATTCTGCAGCACGGGCGGCAGCTCGCCGTGTTTCATTCCATTCTTCAACCGCAGATCGCGGCGCACGCCATACAAGCGCAGGAAAGCTTCCATATCGGTGAGGATCCCCTTCCAGCGGTTCTCCAGCGATTCGCCCACCAGTTGGTCGAAGAGATCCGTCGCGGCGCGCGCCACACGTTGGTCGTACTCCGCTGCGTCCCACCACCGGCATTCTTTATCCATGAACAAGGCCCATTGTCGCAGGACGTCCGATGCGTTCTTGACCGCACCCTGCACCGATTCGCTCATCCCCGGTTCCCTCTCCAACGGCTCAAGACTGGCGACCATGCGCTGATAGGTTGAATAGACCGGACTGGCGTTTCGCGCCGTTTTGATCTCGCTCTTCAGCCAATCATAAAGCAATTTGAGGCGTGCGCGAATATACGTGTCGCGTGTTCCGCCCTGTTCATCCCAATGATCCAACTCCTTCAGCGAATCATGCAGCGCCCTGAAGCGCGTTCCGTATTCCCTGCGTGCCTCAAAGGACCGCCACAAAGCTTTGAAGTCTGGAAGATCAGGCTGCCGGGTATGCAGCCGTTCCAGTTCTGCTTCCCAGCGGTTCCAACCCTCTTCTGGCGATCCGTCCGGCCACGTGGAACCCACCTCGCGCGCGGCGACCACCGCCTGTGCCACCGGCACGTTGTCGAAAGGCGCTTTCAGACTCCCGCTGCTTTTCGCCGGGAGCTCTTCCGCCGGCTCCGGCTCAGTCGAAAGAAAATGGCCGGGAACCTTCTGCGTATCTGTCGCGCGATTAATGGCCGCAACAGGTTGTCCTTGCTCCGGCTCCTGCGGCTGCTCCGGTTCCTGCTGCGGCATCTGATCGCGAGTTTCCAATGCTTCCAGTCGTGACTCCAGCGTTCCAATCCTTTCAAGCAGACTGATTGAGTTGTCCATTACCGTTATGTCAACAGTTCGCAACGCTTCCAAGAATTCGGGAGCCAATCGGCTGTCGGTTGCGGCAATCACGGAAAACAGTTTTTCGTGCTCCTCCAAAGCGGACTGGATCCGGCGCTCCAACATCGTTTGCTTCGCCTGGCAGCTACGATGTTGTTCATCCAACTGCGCGCGCGTTGCCAGGGCGTTGCGCAAATCCAGTTGGGCGGATTGCTCCCACGCTTTTTGTTCCGCGAAACGTGCCGACAACGTCGTGGTCTGCAAGGCGACCGTGTTCGCCAGATCACGAATGCCGGAGAGATCCGAACGCAGGCGGATCAGGTTGGTAACCAGTTCGCGTACTGTGTCTTCCGGTTCTGACATGGGTTGTCCCTCTTCGAATGCTTGAATGAATCACCATCACTCTCGATTTTTCTGACGCATTGCCGTGCAGAAAAATAAATACTTCAGGGCTGATACGCGTAAATCCACGCTTGCTCCGGCACGTCCTTGGGCCAGAAGCAAAAAAATAAACACGACTGCCATTCGGGATGCACATTAAGAATCTCTTCAAGCATCGCGCCGATCGGAGCCGGAACTCGACCGTCGGTAAAGGCCTCCACATCGCCCGGGTCGGCGACCAACGCGCAGATTTGTTTATCCGTGACGTCGTACCCTTCGCGCGCGCGATGTGTCAGCTGTTCAGCCAGGGGGCTCTTCTGCATCGACTGGACATCGTTCGAATAGGACGCGTCCACATAAAACAAGCTTGACTTTGGACGCGACAGGACGTCCCACGCCGGGCCGCTGCGCGCGGGGATCGGTTGAATGGTGTTGCGCCTCAGGCTTGATTTCAACACCTCGCAGAACACCGGCCCTACCGTTAACCGTCGGGGACGCACACCGACAATGCGGCGCAACAAGGTCGGGACCAGTTCCAGGACGTCGCAGTCCTGTTGCGAAATGAAATCGTAAATTTGGCACGCGCCGAGCGCCACGCATTGCTTGGCTTTATCGCCGCCGAGGCTCAGTTCGTCGTAGCAATCGCGCAACACTTCTTTGAGGCGCTGAGAAAAATAGCAGGTCTTCGAGGCCTGACCGATCAGCAGCAGATGGTCGACTTTATGGTTCTCGCAGAGGTTGTGAATCATCTGCCGCGCAATGAACATCGCGCCTTCGGCTTCGCTCAGCAAGTTGCTGCGCGATGCGCCCAAATCAAAAAGCCAGTAGTCCTGCCCCAACAGCGTCGCCCCTTGATTTCGTCGTTGAATGCGTTTGCCGTTCGATTCCCAATTGTCGAAACTGTGAACCCCGTAACGTCCGCTGTGCGAGCGGCCGGGATTGACGCGGATGTTGCGGGAATGGACATTCAATTCCGGTGCCAGGAATTCGCCGCCCTTATCCTCCAAAACGTCGGCCAGAATACTTTCATCAACAGACGTGGTCGACGGCGTCCCGACCATTCCGGGCTTTTCGACGTCCATCATCTGAATCAGCGAGGGCAGATGAACCCACCATTCCTTTCGCCCTTCGAACTCGTGGCAGTCGTTCAAGGCCTCGAGGATTTGCGGCGCAGTGGCCAGTGGCTTGAGTTGGTTACTGGCGTAAGGGTGGGGGGTATCCTGCGCGGCGGTTCGCGCGAACTCGCGCGCCAGGCGCCACGTCAAGTCGTCTCCACCGCAGGTGTTCACACCCGCCACACCCATGATCCGCACTTCCCAGCGGTCGTCGTCGAGAAGGGTGAATTTCAACAGGCTGAGGTCGGTGGTGCCGCCGCCGTAGTCGTAGACCAACAGCGTCACGTCCTTGCGTCCCGCCAGTTGCTCACTGTTTTTCATGAACCACCACATCCCACCAGCGGATGCCTCGTCGCTGGCCGGATGCGCGGACGAGTTGGTGAGGAAATTAGCTGCGGGATGCTTGAGGGCCGCGTTGAGCGCTTTTTGCAGGCGTTCGCGATACAGGGGCGGGGCGTTGGTCGGATAGGTAAAAACGAGGTTCTTGACGCGTCGCCCATCCAGCGCTTTTGAGCGTGCGAGTTTTTGGAAATACACCATTAAAAAATGGCTCACCATTTGATCAGGCGAGTACGAAAATCCGCCAATCTTTAACGGCTCAGCCGATTCGGGATCCAGCGCGGCGCTCAACAGTCCGGTTTTGATGCCGCGATGATACCATTCGCTTCCCGGTCGGCGCAAATTTTCGGATTCAGCTTCAGCCCCGACTGCCAATTGGCTTTCAATGCGTTCGGAACTGACGCGCTCGCCGATCGGATAATAGTAGAGCAGCGTGGGCGTGATGGATTGCTTCTCGAGAACGTGAATTGGCTCGGGTTCATCTAGCTGTTTGTGAATGACTGCCGAACAGGTATTGCAGGTGCCGAAATCAATCGAGACCATATGAATCGGATCGCGGGCGACCGTTGTGATCGACAGTTCCACTTCACCCAGCACGAGCGGGTCCAGAATCGCTGACGGATTGTTGTCGTTCCGAAGCAACAGGCGAATCCGGCCGCTGGCGCGCGACCGCTGCTTCCCGGCAGCCTGCTGCGCAAACAACCACGCCGGGAAAAGAACGGCCTTCAACTTCACACCGCGAATCACGATGCGGCCATCCTCGGTTTCGACGTTCAATTCCGCAGAGAGGTCTGCGGCTGAAGCGAGTTCCGTGCCCTCGGCAGCGACCGCGACACTGAAACAGGGTTGCCAGTTTTCCTGAGCGCGGACACCCAGTAATTCGGTGGAGCCAACCTTGCACCAGTGGCTTTCCGCGTTCTCTTCGAATCGCAACGGCACGTGGGTGCCGTCCAGGCGCAATTTCGGCTCTAGGCAGCGATGCAACACCAATCGGCCCAACGCAACCGATTGTGCGCGGCGCCCCGCCATGATGCGGACTGGCAATTCATTTTGTTCGTCGGGCAACGTTTCAAGCAGCGCGGCCAATGGTTCGGTCGCGAAGACCATTTTCAAAAGTTGCGGAGACTCGGTTTGAAACGACAGCGCCGGGATGGTCATGCCGCTTCCGGAGGGCGCCAGATAGACGGAGTCAATGCCCTTAAAATGGCCCGGCGCGGCCGTGAATTGAAGCGTGACAGAGGACGTGCTGAAAACGTGGAGCCGTCCTGCTCCAGCCTCGCCCGCGAGCGGCTCAAAGCGCGGATCACGCGACGTCAGTTTGGCCTTCTGACCGGCCATCTGCAGCGGAATGTCGCTCAACAGCCGCCGGCCTTTTGCGCTTCCCGTCACGTCAAACGTTAGGCGCAGGCTGGCCGCTTTGTCCGGCTCGGCGGAGATAAATTCGGGAAGCAGAACACTCAGCGACGTGCCCGTAATTTTCAGCGCCGCAGGCCGCTCGCGATTTTCGCTGACGAAACACGCCGCGACACTCAATCCACCGGCTTCGTTCAGGAGTCGCCGCGAGTCAACGCAGCCGGGCGTTTGAGCACCCGTATAAAGCCGCAGCTGCAGTTGCGGGGCAACCGAGCCTGTGGGCTTGTTCCACAACAGCGGCGCGTCCGGCTGCACCGCCTGGCCGTCAGCGTCCGAGAGCAACGCCGGCGGACATGCAACCCGACCGCAATACCCGCAAAACGGCTCACCATGCAATTGCGCATAGCCGTCGCAGCGGCATACGCCTTTTGCCACGTGCGCGGATGGAGCTGAGTTTTGCTTTGCAACCGATGCGTTCACAGCGCCTCCCGATGTGATGTGTTGAGGACCATCGATCAGTCCTCATCGCGTTTTCTCTTCAATCAAGAATCGCGGAACGGCACCTATCCATTCACCGCATCGAACGGATTGGGTTCTTCGGCATCAAACGGATTGCTTTCCTGCTCCCGCTCCAGGATCTCGACTGTTTTTCCCGTCTTGAATTCCAGCGTATTGCCGCGGAATTCCGCCTCGAAGGCCCACGACGACGCGCCCTTTGAAAACTGACCGGCGAGCTTTCCGCCGTGTTCACGTGCGCGCAAAGAGAACTTCCGACTGGGATTCAGCAGTTCCAACTCGCCCGTGTAGTCGCCGCTACCCGACACCAATTCCAGAATCGCGCGCACGTTCACAAATCGACCGACGAATGTGAGCGATGCAGGCGGTGGCGTGGCCGGGGAAACAGCGATCGGTACCGTCCTGACGTCGGATGGTGTGACAATCGCCTTCTGGCCAGACGGTGCAACCGGTGCCGTGCCCAGCGCCACAAGACCCTTGGCCGGTCCTCCGGACGTATGAAGATAAGGATGTCCCGCGAGTTCTTTGCGCCGGAGCGTGAACGCCTTGCACAACGCCGGATCGTTGCCCGCAAGCGTCTTCATTTTGAAAATCGCGCGGTAGAGTTTTTCGTCCAGAACCGGCACGTCGGCATAAAGCAACTGCGCGTTCCATTCCGCACCGTCATTCAAACGCTCGTCCTTGGCGATCTGCGCGAGGCTGTACGGCGGAACTTTCATGCCCTCGTCACGCTTCACCGGCTGCATGGAGACATCGCGCGTATGCGCCGTGTAGTAGTGTTGCTCGAACGTGCGTCCTGCTAGGTCCGGCGTGTACATCTGCCACGGCGCGCGCAAACCCAGTTTCCCGGAGATTGGATTGAGCCGCTGACCGGGCTTGTGCGGTTCGCGCAGCGTCAGATCTTCGTCTCCCTCGAGGTGCGACGACTGGTCCACTTCCGAAAGCAGCGCCAAAAGCGCGACAGGATAGATGCGCGCGCGCGTCTGGTCGTTGTCGGTCTTGCGCAAGACGGCTGGAATAAACATCGCGAAGTGATGGATGAAATGCTGCAGCAGATTGAACGTCATCTGCACCTCGTTGCCCTGCGGTTTATTCGGGTCCAATTCCAAGCGGATGTTCCAGCGCTCAAGCAGCGTTTCGGCCAGCGTTTCGCGGATCGCGTCCAGAACCAGCTTTTGAACGCTCGGCGGTTCGAAATACGACTCCTCGATATCCGCGTTCTGTTTCTGAAGCTGTTCTTTGATCCGCGAGAATTTCAACTGTTGACGACCCGCCCAGCTGATGTTGTATTGCGTGATCAAATCGAGCGCGAGCAGCACGTTCGGGCTCAAGTCGAGCAACAGGCCTTCGTTGCGCTCCATGATCGCCTGGGTGAAATTCTGATTGTCGGGTCGGCCGAGGTAGCGCACGACGTCGGCGATAGAGCGTAAATACTGGTTGGGCTGCGCCCGACCGGTCGAGTCAACCAACCATTCGAAACACCAATCGTCCTGACCTTCGCGTTCGGGATTCGGCCGGAATTGCCCCAGCATGATCGCCAGCACCGCGTGTTTGTACAAATTGCGATTCTTGCGTGCGTCGCTTTCTTCGAATTTATGAATGGCCATGTAGCCGTTCTTCGGTCGGAAGAAATGCAACTTGAACTGATCGATCCCGGCTGCGGCGTCCGCGCCAGGCTTCAGCGCGCGCATGGCGGGCAGCGGCACACTCAATTCAACCCGGAACGCACGTGCTTCCAACGGGTCGCTTTCAACTTCCGGCGAAAACCCGCTCAAGCGTTCGGTGCCGGCCGGCGCATGGAAATGCTTGTGCTCTTTCGGGGGTTCCAGGACGCCGGTGTCGCGCGCGATGAGGTCGTCGCGCCGCTCGATTTCACCGTTGGCCTTGCGATACACACTCAGTCGGCAATGACTGTACTTGCGCAGGAACTCCCGATCCGCTTCGGTCAATTCGCGCAGGACGCTTTCGCCCGTCGTAAGCATTTGGTTTGCCAGCGTCACTTTTGAAACCAGCAAATACAGTGCGTCGAGTCGGGCGCTGAAGCCCAGCTTGTCCGGCGCGGGATCGTAGCGTTCACCTTCGCGCGGGATGGCCTCATCGTTGGCGAGATCGACGATGTGGGTGTAGTCGCGTGGCTCGCGCGCAAGTTTACCCATGTCGTGAAGTTTCTTGAGTTCTGCGCGCCACACTTCCACCGCGCGTTTCTGGATGCGCTGAACATGGTCCTCGACGAGTGCGCCTCTGGCCTTGTACAATTCGTTGATCTTCGCCCAAAGTGCGCGGGAATCCGTATGCAATTCGGGCCGGAGAATTTTCGTCAACGTGTTTGTCGACGGCGAACGCAGCCCCTTCAAAACATCGGCGATGCCATTGCCCGGATCGCTGCGGCGCTCATCCGCCGGGCGAGTCAGCAAATCGTCGAGGAACTGCCGCGTCTGCGCCAGCCAGCCTTGCCACTGTCGCGCAAAATCAGCATACAGCGTTCCGGCGAGAAATTGTTCCCAGCCCTTCTCCATACACTCATTCAGGCCTTTGTCGTATTTCAATTTGGCGTACACCTGCATGTCGCGGATGACCTCACCAAACTCCGCGTTGATGGCATCTTCGCGCGCTTTTCGCGCGGAGCCGTTGAACCACGTCTTGTCGGTTTCAATCTCTTCGAGATTCGCCAAATGCCGGTCGAGATCCGTGATCTTCTTTTCGATCGCAGCCTGCAACGACCGCATAGCGGCGTCTTTGGTGGCCGCGACGCGCCGCATGCTGGCTTGAAATTCTTTGATCCGCTCGTTGATCTGTCCTGGTTCCGAAATGGAACCCACCAGCAACTCGGCCGCGCGCACGCCGCCTTGTGCGGAATAGACATCGGTTCCGACCGCGGTGGGGAGGGGTTTGGTGTCAACGACGTCATGCAGTAATTGATCGAGACGCCGGTTGGTGAGAAAATCCGTTTCCAAATCGCGTGCGAATTGCGTGGGTTGAAACGGCAGTTTTTCGGTGATCAACGCATCCATCAGCCCCTTCATGCGGAATCCGACCGGCGGCCGCCAGCGTGTCGCGTTCACGCGCGCTTCGGTTTGAAACGCCGTGCGACCCCGCACGATTTCCGACCAGCGCGTCCCGGTGGGCGCGTCCTTGCTGATCAACTCCGTTTCCAGACGAGTCAACAAATTTTTCTTCAACAGCTCCATGCGCTTGTCGTGCAGGTCGCGTTCGGCCTCGGTGGCTTTTGGATCCGCGTTGGGTTCGCCCAGCCAGTCGCGCAGCGCCCGTTCCGCCAGAGTGTACGCGGTGTTCAAACGCAGACGCGGCGCATCGAACGTCACCTGCGCGTTGCCCGCCGTGCCGAATGCAAAGGAGTAAACATTGGACCAGACGGCTTCGCGGAAATCGTTGGCTTCCGGCGGGACCATTTCGATGTGGCCGCGGGACGATTGGTACGATTCGTTCGAACGCGCCGATTCGATCGCCTTGTTTTTGCCCTGCATTTCGTAGAAGAGCATGTTGGACACGAGGTCGTACGAGTCGCCGATTCCACCCAGCTTGGTGTCGATTTCGCCGTGGCCGTCGAAGACGAAAATGTTGTGGTACAACGGCCCGGAGACCCACGGCGCGCGCTTCAAATCCGTCGGGTACATCCACGTGCAATGGAGCTGACCGATCTTGTCGCGCCCCGTCAAAAACTGGCCGCCGTCGCCGCGCACCAGCGACACGTTTTCCAGTTCCTGCATCATTGCGTAACCATTGGCGCGCACACGATTCTGATCGAAATGCGCCCACGTTCGCGACTCCGGATCGCCGCAAAAGGCTTCCGGAAGGACAAAGAATCCGTAAATCTTGGCTTCCTGCAGCGCGCTTTGAAATCCCGCCAGCGGTGTCACCAGATTCTGTCCACCGGCCCGCAGCATCCCGGCCACGTCCACGCAGCAACCGGCTCCCGTGCCGCCCGCCAGCGATCCTACGATGATGATTTTCAACGGCGCGCCGGAGTTCACGTCGAAGTTCCATTCCGCCGGAAAATCCTCTTTCTTCTTCGTGATTTTACTGTCCTGCAACTGCTCGATGCGCTCCGCAAGTTTCGACAGGAGTTTCGGCCCATGGAAAAAGAGTGCTAAGCGTCCCAGAGGCGGCTGCTGCTTCGCCCCATTTTCCAAGCCCTGCCCCTGAAGCGCCGGCTGAATCGCTTCAGGCTCCGCCCACTCCCACACATTCATCCAGCTTAGCGGATTCTTTTGAATGTCGAAAGCTTGTTGGGCCGAAACACCGAGATCGTAGATTTCATCCGCGTCAAACTTGGTGACATTCGAAACATAGTCGCGCGGCAAACCGCGGGCATACCACTCCGCCGGCTGGCTCGCCGCCGTGTCAATCCACAAGTAGCTTACCCAGGGTTGCGTGGGACATCCGGCCAGAAAAAAACGCCGTCGGATGCGCAACAGGATTTCTTTACCCGTGCCGCCTAATCCGATGATTAACGTGCGTTCGGTTTTAATGGGCATGCTTTGCGGCTCCTATGAAATGATCGAGTTTTTGATGAGGGACGACCCAACACGATGAGCAGTTCTGCAACGCGACTTTACTTCAGGGCTCGAATGGTTCCGATCAGCAACACGACCAGCAACACGAACATGGAAAGGCCGATGGCCAAATCGAAGTAAAACCATTGCTCCGTTAAGCGCAGTGCCGAGATGAAGTATATCGTATTGCCGTCCTTGTCTTTGACGATCGTGCGAACGTTGATGAAGAACGGCACGAGGAATCCCAGCAGAATCGCAGCCGCATGCACCGCTGCCATGACCCACATGCTCGGCGGACGACCGTCGGGATGCCGTGCCTCTTTTATATAGACCTGCCACCACACGATAAATGAAATGATGCCCAGTCCCAGTACTACGTAAGGTACGATGTCCATCGATGCTCCTTTCGCGTCTCGGTTCACTCACTGCAATCTTCTCCCGCTCCGAAATAGAGCGGATCGGCCATCGGCTGACTTCAATCCGATGTTTGAAAATCCAGATAAATCAGGTTCATCGTCTCGCCGGATAGCGCGCACGTCGCCAGTCCCCACGGGGTGGGAATCACCGGACCCACGTCATTTGGTCCCGGCCAAAATCCCAACTTCTTTTCAAGCTGCTCACTGTCCCATCCGACCTGGTTCGGATCCACAGAAAAGGACACGGCGTCGTCACCCACAGCGCACCAACTCCAGCGCGTCCCACTCGCGCGCGAGCCGATTCGGACCCAGCTTCCATCCAACGCACGGCTCCGCGCATGCCGCGGTCCCATTCCGCCGGCTTCGTATAACTCAAACGGCGGTCGCGACACGAGCGTTCCCGCCGGTCGTTCGATTTCACGCGACGCGTTGCGTTCGGTGTTTTTGGAGACGGCCCACGCTCCGTCTTCCGAAGAAATACCCGAACGATTCAGCACATAACAGATCGTGTTCGGCATGGCGTGCATCGTCGTGTGATTCAACCCCAAGCGCGGCAGCATGTTCATGACCGAGGTTTCACCCTCGGTAAATTGCGTGTACGGAGCTTTCATCGAACGCCAAATGACCGCGCGGCTTTTTCGGTCTTCGAACATAAACCAGATTTCGGGTTCGCCGCCAGCCGGGTCCGTCAGCACGTCGACCATTGCCACCAAGTTGCGCGGGATGGCCATTTCGCCCGCAGATTCAAAACATCCAACTTCGAGACAATTGGACGGATGGTAAATCAAATGCACGAATTTCCCATCGCGCGAGCCAGACTCCGCCACGACCGCGAAAACATGCGTGGGCGCACCGCTTTTCGCGATGACCAGCGGTACGACCTGGCTGGGCCGTCCAACGAGCGCCTGCGCAACGTCGTCCATGTGAGTCGATACTGCAAACAGTCCCGATGCTCCGCCGACAATCGCGGTTCCCTCTTCCAGAACGCGTGGAATCGTCAAGTCAAGGGCGAGCTGCTTGCCAATGGTTTGTAAGATTTGGAAGTGTTCGTTTCCCTTTTCGATTACCCCCGGCGAAATCAGCATATCTTTAGCACCGGTCAGCAGCAGTCGTCCGGCGACCCAGCATCCGTCCACCGCGCGTATGCAAAAACCGGTTTGCGCCTCAAAATGGTCCGCGCGCTTAATACCCAACGGCTGTCGGATCACACTCATGTGCGGTGCCGACGTCGGATTGAGTTCGCGTGGCTGCGTACGTTGCGTGCCGCAGAACGAGCAGAACCGTTTGCTCTCCGGAACCAACCGTGTGCCACAGAGCATGCAAAGCCAATGCGCGCCGCCGCACTGCTGGCAACGGTTCGCCGGGCCTTCTGGAAGGCTGTCTGCTTCGCACCAGTGACAGTTCAAAAGCGATCCTCCGCACCACCGGTGTTCGCAGACTCCGTCGCCGTTTCCGAACCATCCGTTTGAGTGTTGGATTGTTCGTTGCTTGATGCAGCATCAAGCGTTTGATTAGGTGCCGTGTTCCTTTGCGTGTCTGCGGCAGAATCAGGACTTGAGACGGGGGGAGCGGCCACTTTCCGAGTCGAGCGTGTGGCTATAACTGCAATCGCGCCGATCACCAGAACCAATATGAACAAGGCGATAAAACCGGTGTGAACCCGCCCGGGAACCCGGATCGGCAAGGATCCGCCGCCATCGATCTGAATCGGCGGCACTTTTCCGGCGTCCGCGTGTGCCACCAATGCCACCGTGAAGGGCACGTCTCGCAGGATCTCCCCGACAACTTTTCGCGGACCCTTGTATGTCATGCGGACTTCAGTTTCGGGGCTTGCGCCACCGACTGATTTGAAACTCGACAAACGCGCGCGTTCCGTACCGCTTTCGGCGAAGACGAATTGAACGAAGTTGTCCTTTGGGGACAGGACTACGTCATAGGCTTCCGCCAAACCACCCTGCTTCCAGAAGCCCTCCGACAACGCCGGGACTGTTTTGTCCAGGCTCTTCAACGTGAATTGCATTGATTCGTCCGGAAGCAAATCGGCACATGTAACCGACGCGATGTTCATGGCAAGCGTCGGCTCGTAAACCACAATCTCCGGGAGGTCGATGTGGGCGTATGCGCTGTCACCGTTGATCGAGAATTCCAACTTTTTGGAGGCGCAACGCCCCACTTTCGTCGCCGCCAACGAGAGTGGAATCGTCTGCACTTTAGCCTCGGACAATACCCAGTCCGCAGGAAACGGAGCATCGGACTTCAACGTCGCATAGTCATAATCCAAGCTGCCGCCGAGAGGATGGGTTACTTTTCGACCCACGGCCGGGTCCAGCCAATTGGCTTGGATTTTGAACGGCAGCGTTTCCTGAAAGGCGAGTAGAATCGGCTGTTTCGGATCCACTTGTTGGCCGTCTTTGCCAATCAGTTGAGCCTTGAATCCGAGGTCCGATGCCGCGACGTCAACCTTTGGAATGGCCAGTTCAATGGGCGAATATCCCTGCAGTTGAAAGCGCACTTTCCCCGCGGAAACCGCGCCGCGTTTGATTCCGATCAGATTGAGCGGCCATTGCCGGGGCAGCGTTTTGGCGAGGATAAGGTCTTGAGGAAATGGCGTGGCCAAATCCAGTTCGGCTTGTCCCGTGCCTTCCTGTCCCAACGGCATCGCGACGCGAAACGGGTGATCCACGCGCAACTTTTCGTTTTCGGCCGCGTCGTTCCAGTCCAATAGCAACATGATGCGGACACGATTGCCTTCAGTCACGGGAATCGATTTGTCGGGGTTCAGTTCCGTGCCATCGCTTAACGTCAATTTTACATTGAACGATGGCTTTTCGGTGAAGGTTGTCTTCAAAGGCAATTGCCCGGGCGGATCGACAAGGATGAATCCGCTGCCGAAAATGGGATTCAGCTCTTTATCCTCCGGAGTCACGCCCGTAGCCACGCCACAATCTAGGCGGATAGAATCCGGCACGTACGCGAGTAGCGCCGCGTGTTCACCTTGCAAGCGAATACTGAAAAACGCTGATTCCTTGAGCTGCAACGTACCGCTGAATGGCTTGTCTGAACCGTCCAGGAACAAATCCGCTTTCAGTTTGCCGCCGGTCCGGTTGATCAGGTGAATCGAGACCGCACGCCCTACCGTCCCGGGACCGGGTTTGACGTGAAGCACCGGGATCACGACCGTTTGCTGGTTCGGGTCCAATTCTATTTTGCGGCTGTTCTCCCCTTCGAAATAGACAGACTTCGGCAGGACACTCACTTTTGCAGCGAGCGAACCCAACGCCTGCCCGTTTTCCGTTTTGTCCCATTGTAAAGCCGAAGCTGCAGTGAATTGAACCAAGTTCCGCACATGGTCCGACTTCATGCGCTGCTGCGGCTTGAAGCGCAGGATGAACCGACCAGTTTGGACGTCGGGATAAAGCTGTGCCAACGTGAACGCGCTGGAAGGAAGTGGTTTCATATCGCCCGTAAAGTAGCTGGCATTCCATTCGTCTGGCGAACTCAGAGTCAACGGGATTTTCTCGGCAGCAGTGTTCCAACGCAGTTGGACCGGAATATCAAAATTCTCTCCCAGCGTCATTTCCAAAATGTCGCGGTAGACTCCACCCATGGGGAAACTGAATTCGATATGCGCGTCCGGTCCCACATAAACCCGGTCGCTCGCGGGCGGGCCGTTTTCAATCGTGCGCGGTTTCTGTCTGTGTTGCACACCTTCCGGAACGATATTTCGTACCTGGGCATTGATGGTTATCCAACTCTTCTGCTTGATTTCGGACGCGGGAATGAGCAATTTAAAATCGTCGGATTGGGCGCGCTGCTTAGTTCCCGCAATGAAATCGAATTGTTTTGAAATGGTCTCAAACGGCGCTCCCAAGCGCACGTCCATTGTCGCTTTTTCCACGTGCTCCAACAACGCCGACCAACGACCGGAGATCAGCGCGCCGCCATCGCTTTGCATCACGGCAGTCAGGTTTTGCAAGGGTCTTAAAACCACTTTTGCCGGTTGTGGGTTGTCGAGGTCGATTCCTGCTGTCAAAGTCACATTTCCACAGCCCACGGGCGGCACCGGCGGCTGTTCAACCGGATCGCTGGTATCAAACCAATATTTGACTTTGAACGTGCAGCTCAGATTCATTTTGCTAGAATTCGCGCAAAAAAATCCGTATAGCTTTTTATACGCATTGTTTAAGTCGTCGGTCAGCATCTTTTTCTTCGCGGCGTCCCCCACAGGTTCGGCGACACCGGGCCGAAACGCGTTGTGCTGTCCATCGGAATAGATCAGTATATCAAAACGGGTCTCCGGCGCGATTTGGAGCAGCGTCGGGTCTTGGACTAATGTCACGACCTGTTCCAATGCCCAGACGATATCCGTGCCGCCGCCTGGTGGATGAGTTCTGGCCGTCTCGTTAAACGCGGATTTCATTTCTGCGACACTTGCCGTGGGAATCTGTATTAAATGGGTCAATTTCGTGCGAACGCCGATTTCAGCGGTGGGGGCATTGCTGAATGGCAGCACGAAAATACGTAGGCCGTCGTTGCCCTGCAAGATTTCATTTTCAAAATCATGCTGTAGATATTTCCACGTGAGCTCGATGCGTTTCCAGTTTTGTTTTGTGTCTGGATTGACAGGGCCGGATTCAGGATCGACCACATCGCTATTCATGGATCCGGAGACGTCGACCAGTGCGATGACGCAGCGTTCGCCGCCAAAAAGGTGAAAACCGCCCAGCATGGCTGCGAAAAACCCCGCAATTCCGAGCGTTCGCAGCGTCAATCCTGCGAAGAATCTCCGGTAGTTTAACACGGCACATCCTTTCTGTTTTCAGAAAACCTTTATGCCATCTTGTATGATTTAAAAAAATTATTTATAGTGCCGTGCGCAAAACAGTCAATCGATTTTCACAATATAATTTAATATCATAACGGCACAATGTTTATGTGTTTTAGATTCGGAAAAATTCAAAATCGCGAATCCTCCTCGGTTGCACATTCGATCTCGGCAACGGGGTACTGGACTGGTTCCGGCGAAGCTTGCGATGTACCGACCACCTGACCGGCCACCTGTATGGGTTTCAACGAATCGCGAAAAATGTGTGGCGCAACGAGTAGCCACAGCCCGGCTGGCACGAGTCCGCCGATAAGTCCTCCGGTAATATTTGCGAGTAATCGCAAGCGTTGGTAATGCGTATCAAGCCTCTCTGCAAGGTCATGATACCAAGCCTGTTTCACCACCAGCCAAGTGAATTCCAGCGAGAGTTTTCGGTCGAGAACGCCTGAAATCAGAATATTGAGAATACCCGTGAGCGTTTGGCTATTATCGGTGACGCTTTGGATGTCTGCTTTAATGCAAAGTGTCATGGCGTCGGAAATCATGCTGGCGTAAGCGTTGAGATCCGGGTCGTTGGCAAGCCCCAAGGCCTCGTCAGCTTTGGCCTTTTTCTCCGCGCCGCTTTGCGTTCGAGCGCATTCACACAGCAGGACATAAGCGTGCAGATCCGGAATGAAGTAGGCACTTTCAGAGACTCGCATACCGGGCCATGCCCCAAGCGTAAAAATAGGGATGCAGAGCCAAAGATAATGCCGACCGCGCTTTTCCGCCATAAGACAATTCCTCTCGAAACGACGTGTTTTCGCCACAGGTCAGTGATGTTGACGGACCAGGCGTTCGGTCATTCATTTTCTTCGCGGTCAATTCATTTTGCCTCGGATGTCGACGTCATCGACGTTCCAAAGATTCGGCGGCGATTGAGATGGAGAACATACGTGGCTTTTTTGGATGGGTACCCCATAACAAGGAGAAAGGCTGGGTGAAAAAACATATGACTCCATCGCGCATCTGAAAAAGTTAGAATTTCACATTAATACTCTTCCATTTTTTACCCACTTCGATACTCTGCACGTAATCTTCGATTTTAAACGGGAAGTAATAAAGGCTAAGATCTGCCGGACAAAACACTCGCACCAATCTGCTTGCGGCGGACGGCGTGGGACTTCATCAGACTCGCTAAGCGTAGTCTCCAAATACGCTACGCTCGTCTTCCTCGTCCCACTTTTCCGACGCGGCGCATCTTGGCGCGAGGGTTTAGTCCGATAGATCTAACGATAATTGAAAGATCGAGATGATTGATCCTGATGTCAAACGTCTGTTGGATTTGCGGATGGCGAAAGGCGAGATTACCCTCTCGGAATACAAAATACTCGTGCAGGAACTGGGAGGCGGCGGCAACGAAGAAGCAACGCCCGCGCCGCCGTCCGGCCCCGGTCCATCCGCCGTAGATCGCAACGCTCTTACCCTCGTTTCGTCCAGTGTGCGCATGGGTATGCGCACGTGGTCCGTGGGGCAATTCGTCGCCAACAATTCGTTTCAAATTCTAGAACATTTGGGGCGCGGCGGGATGGGAGACGTCTGGCGTGCGAAAGAGCAGAACAGCGGCGTAGACGTCGCACTGAAGCGCCTACCGCTGGAAATCAGCGGCGCACCGTTTGAGATGGACCGTATCCGCCAGAATTTCGCGCTCATCAACGGGCTCATTCATCAAAATATCGCGGCTGCACGAGGTCTGTCACTCGATCCACCGGAGACGTATTTAGTACTGGAATACGTCGAAGGAGTAGACCTCCGGAATCATCGCGCTGCACGCTCCAACGCCGCTGGACATATGCCGTTGGCCGAGGTTCTGGCGCTTGCTGAACAGATTGCTGCGGCGTTAGATTTCGCGCATGCTAAGAAGGTCATGCACCGGGACATCAAGCCCGCGAACATTCAAGTTCGGACGTCGGGCGAAATCAAAGTCCTGGATTTCGGGCTGGCTGCGGAAATTCAAAACAGCATGTCGCGCGTTAGCGAAGCATTCAGTTCAACATCTGGCACTCGCACGTACATGGCTCCAGAACAATGGCGCGGACGCCATCAGGATGCCGCGACGGACCAATACGCCATGGCCGTAGTCCTTTATGAATTGCTCTCGGGAAATCTACCATTCGAATGTTCCGACGTCAGCGTTCTACGCGAATGCGTGCTCAATGAACTCCCGCCCATTATCGAGCATCTGTCGCATGAGCAAAATGACGTACTACGCACCGGCCTCGCCAAAGTTTCCGACGCGCGCTTCACGAGTTGTCGCGCCTTTGTGAATGCGTTATCCGGCGCGGCGAAACACAACACTTTATCCGTGGTCGAGACCGCGTTGAATCGCGGCATCCCGGAACAAAGCGCTCCCCTGACGTCCCCCCCCGGCAAGGCACTTCCCCCGATCGTGCCGACACGTTCAAGCGTACCACCACCGCCTCCTCCTCCTCCGCCGCCTCAAACGACGAATCGGAGCGCGATTCCGCCTCCACCACCGCCTCCGCCTGGCAGGCCCCAGCAAAATCAGGCAGTTACTGCACCCGGCATGCTCCAGATTGGAACGCAAACAGGCGCCCTTCGCCCGGCACGCGAACTCTACGTTGCAACCCCGCCGAAAGTCGTGCTGCGCGAAAAAACATTCGAGCGACTGACGTCCATCTGTTCGCGCTTGGCGCTCAATACCTACGAAGGGCAAGTGCTGATTTTAGGCGGTCCCCGCACCGGCAAAACCGTGCTTTTGGCATGCCTGGCCAAGCGGTTCCAATTACCGAGTCCCGACAACATCAAAATTGGTTGCGCGAGCAAACCGGCGATGGAGTTTCGCGACGTGGTGTTCGAAAACTTGATGCAGGGGTGTTGGCCGTCTGGAACGCAAGGCGATTTGACCCAGTTAAAAATGGAGCTTTCGACGCCGTTCTTCACTGCACCGCTGCATCTTTTCGATCTTCCGGGTGAAACGTACATGAATGCGTTCTCCTCGTTTCTCGCCTCAGACAGCGAGGCGGCGGCGTTGCGTTATTGTGTTTCGAAAGCCAGCGTTGCGGTACTGCTCGTTTCAGCCTACGACGTGTTTCAAGGCAAGTCGAACGCGGGTTCCGCGTGGGCCGCGTGCGAGTACTCGCGATTTCTACACAAACAGCCGCATCACCCGCAAATGAATGTGGTCTTGACGGGGGCGGAGGAGTATCGCCGCGAAATCGACGCGATCGGCGGACCACTGAAAGCAATTGAAGCCTATCAGCCGGACCTTTTCAATTTGTATCCGACAGAAGAGTTCTACGCGCATGAAGTATCTGCTGTCGGTGACATCGTTCGAGAGGGAGACCATTCCGTGCCGGCACCTCATTTCCGTTCTTACGGACTTGAGGGCCTTTTGGAGTGGATCATTTTGCATCACGTATTGGGCTGCGTCAGAATCGACAAACGCAAGTCGTTCTGGGAAAGACTGAGTGGCAAATGAATCGACCGGACCAAGTGGCCTTCCATATTTACGGGACCGGGACTGTCGAAGGCTACAAGACAGTACGGTGCAGCGAATCGATAGTCCCCTTGTGCCGCGAAATCGACCGGCATTGCATGCGCTTTGGCGGGAATAGACGCATCGAATTCGAATTGGAATCACAACCTCTGACGATTGCATTTTTAAGCAATGGGCACGTGCTCATGTCGCTTTGGCGTCCGTCTCTTGTTCCGGACAGCCGCAATCGTCCGAACCCCATGGAAGCGGCATCGGCAGTCTTCAGTTTTGACTATCTTCAACAGCGCGGATTTCCTCTAAACGACATTCGCAATCTGCTCGGCCAAGTCAGCCGCGAAGTATTTCCACTCCAGCCCAAATTGAAACTCGAAGATCAAAACCTGCGAAGCGGACCCCACCTGACCAGCGTCTATCGATTTTGCCAAATCGGTCAATACACGTCTAATGACGGATTCACACCAGGGTCGGCGCGCTGGATGAGTTTGTTGCCGCCTCAATACCGCCAATTGAATGCTATAATAAGCCACGAACGTTTTGAAGCCACGCGCACCGAGGGTGTTGTGACGCCCCCTCTGCCTGAAAAGTTCTGTGCCATCCTCGCCGAAGATAAATTTGGGCTGCAAATCCGGCGCGCCAACGATTGGGATCAATTTTATCCTGCGTGGGTCAAACTAAAACGCAAACAGAAGGTGATGCGTGTCGTCAACATTGCATCGAAGGTGCTTCTTGGAATCGCAGTCGTAGTTGGCTTGACAATGGGCTATGGTTTTTTTGTTAATTACGCAAAGAAAGCCAAGAGCGATAACACCGTGCCGGCAACTACCAACGTGGCGACGACTGAGAAGACTGCGCCAACGGATACGACGAAACCCAAGAGTGAAAACACTATACCGGTAACCACCAACGCGACGCCAACAACAGTGAAGACTGTGCCTGCGGATACCTCGAAAACCAAGGAGTTACCGAAACAATAATCAGGCAGGAATCAGGATTAATAACCCCATCTAATTCAGGGGCTTGAAGAAACGACAATCTCGACTGACACTGTTCGTTTTGAGTGTCGCTTGTACTTGTCATTTATTCGATGGATCAATTTGTTATTAATGATCACAGCACGATTGAAGCAGCGCAATCATCGCTGCTTTGATGTGTGTTGGCAGCGTCTGCCACGCTTCAACGATTCGCAGCAATTCGGCATCACAATCTAGCGTCTTCTCCGCTTCTGAAGATGTCGCCGACTGTAGGCCTCTATGTAGGCCACTGACTTGATAATTACTGATATTGCCCGATGTGCGCTGATGTTCAATGGTACTATCTATTGTATTGCACTGACAGGAGTTGAGAGGATCTGATAGCTCGTTGCCATTTTCGGGTTTTGCCCTGTGACTCAGAAGGTCGGGGGTTCGAATCCCCTCAATCACCCCTTACCCTTCCA
>JBAXUS010000072.1:0-28023 GCA_037129555.1 Planctomycetota bacterium | reverse complement strand
GGGCGGGACTCAGGCGGGTGCGTCGGCGGAACCGACGCATATGAAGCGATGCGCAGGCTCGACCGACGACGGCGGGTTGCTGATAATTGCACAAGTACACTCCGTATTGTAACGCGGAAACGGGTGTCTTTTTAGGTGCCTGGATCAGTTCTATAATACATTACAGAACTAGATTGAAAGGGCTTTGAACGGAGCCAACGCGGGCGCTTCATGGGATTCAATATGGGATTTGCGTGGGGCTTCGCTGTGCTTTGAAGGGGCATCCGTTCGAAGATTTCAAATTGACGATGTAATTCCGAAAACGATTTTGAGTCGGCTTCGGGCGTTTCTGGCCGTTTTGCCGCCAAATTCTGTCAGTTTTCCCTATGCACATAGTGTTTTAGGGTATTAAGGTGGGCTGCTGCCGCGCTCAGTTGCTTCGAATATTAGGGGGTATGCGTGGCACGTGAGATTTGAAAACAACGGCCGGAAATAATTCCGAAAAGGTTTGGCCTTTCCGGATCGGGTTTCGATCAGCGGTTTGTCTTGAATCGCCGGGATGATAGTCATGCCGCTGGCTGCTTGTGCGATCAACCGCGAGGCAAAAAACGGCCACCAACAGCCGATCCAAACTACCCATTTCAGGCCCATCCACCTGCCCCTGAAAAGGGTAGTTTACCACCCTTTTCGGGTACACCTGTCCAATATCATATATGGTGTTGTTGTCTTTATAAGAACGTAGCCATCTTCAACTACATTCGTCCATCGCTGGACGTTAACGCCGTCACGGGTTATTTTAGCGGTTCGATTTCCTTAACAACTGTAGTGAAAATGGCGGATAGGCCGCAGGTCGAACTGAAGTCCGTCGTCAGGCGTGGTCTTTTTTACGAATCGAAATCCATGAGCGATCCGAATCTTTCGTCCTTCATCTGGTCCGTCGCCGATCTGCTGCGCGGGGATTACAAGCAGTCCGAATACGGGAAGGTCATCCTGCCGTTCACGGTGCTGCGCCGATTGGATTGTGTGCTCGACTCGACCAAAGCCGACGTGCTGGCGGAACTGGCGAAGCGAAAGTCGAGCGGCGTCAATCCCGAGCCGTTTCTGCTGAAGAAGGCTGGGCAGTTGTTTTTCAACACGTCGCCACTCGACATGAAGAAGCTGATGGGCGATCAGGACCACATTGGCGAGAATCTTCGCGCGTACATCGAAGCGTTCTCGCCCGCCGTACGCGACATTTTTGAGCGCTTTGAATTTCACATGCAGATTGATCGGCTGGCCAAGGCCGGGCTGCTGTATTTGGTCGCCGAGAAATTTGCCACCATCGACCTGCATCCGAACATCGTCAGCAACGCACAGATGGGCGCGGTGTTCGAGGAGTTGATTCGCAAATTTGCGGAACTGTCGAACGAAACGGCCGGAGAACATTTCACGCCGCGCGAAGTCATCCGGCTGATGGTCAATCTGCTGTTCATCGAAGACGACGCGGCGCTCACCAAGCCCGGCGTCGTGCGGTCGATTTACGATCCGACGGCCGGCACGGGCGGCATGTTGTCAGTCGCGGGCGAGCATCTCGCCGACCAGAATCCGAACGCGCGCATGGTCATGTACGGGCAGGAACTCAATCCCGAATCGTACGCAATCTGCAAAGCCGACATGCTGATCAAGGGTCAGGACATCGGCAACATCATCTTCGGCAACACGCTCTCGAACGACGGTTTGCCGGGGAAGCGCTTCGACTACATGCTTTCAAATCCGCCGTTCGGCGTCGAGTGGAAGAAGATCGAAAAGGAAGTCCGCAAGGAAGCCGACGAACAGGGGTTTAACGGGCGCTTCGGTCCGGGCCTGCCGCGCGTCAGCGACGGGTCGTTGTTGTTTCTGTTGCATTTGATTTCAAAGATGCGTCCGGCCAAAGACGGTGGCAGCCGCTTCGGCATCGTCTTGAACGGCTCGCCGTTGTTCACCGGCGGCGCGGGATCGGGCGAGAGTGAAATCCGGCGCTACGTACTGGAGAACGATCTGGTCGAAGCGATCATCGGACTGCCGACCGACATGTTTTACAACACCGGCATCAGCACCTACGTTTGGATTGTCTCCAACCGCAAGCCGGACGCGCGCAAGGGCAAAGTGCAGTTGATCGATGCCAGCGGCTTTTGGCAGAAGATGCGCAAGAGCCTGGGCAGCAAGCGCAAGGAATTGTCGCCCGAACACATCGAGACCATCACGAAACTCTTCGGCAACTGCAAGAACGTCACGAAGGACGGCGTGCCGATCAGCCGTATTTTTAAGAACACCGATTTCGGCTACCGCACGATCACGGTCGAACGCCCGTTGCGCGACGCGGCGGGCAAGATCGTGCTCGGCACCAAAGGCAAACTGGCCGGCAAGCCGCAGCCGGATTCCAGCTTGCGCGACACCGAGAACGTGCCGCTCAGCGAGGACGTGAATGCGTATTTCAAACGCGAGGTGCTGCCGCACGCGCCGGACGCGTGGATCGATCCGGAGAAGACGGTCGTCGGTTATGAAATCCCGTTCAACCGGCACTTCTACGTCTTCAAGCCGCCGCGCGCACTGGCCGTGATCGACGCGGAATTGAAGGGCGTCACCGACCGCATTTTGACGATGATCGGGGGGCTGACGAAATGAGCAAGAAACGCCCCAGCACTCCGCCGAAAACTGCCAAGCCGGGAACGCTTGTGCCTGTCGCAGCGCTAGCCTCAGTCGCATTCGTCGATGAAGCAGCTCTCATTGCCGACCTTCGTGTCCTCATCGAAGCAGCCCGCCGACGTGTGGCCAGCGTGGGAAATTCGACGCACACAATGTTGTGCTGGCACGTCGGGCGACGGCTCTTTAAGGAGAACCTGCAGGAGGGTCGTGCGGCGTATGGAAAACGAATTCTTGCGACAGTGTCGCAACAATTGACCGTCGAGTTTGGGACAGGGTTCACTTACTCCGCGCTCACGCGCATGATTCGATTTACAGAAATTTTCCCCGACCAGGCGATTGTGTCGACACTGTCGACACAATTGAGTTGGAGTCACTTCATAGAACTCCTTCCCATCAAAGACCCGCTCGCCCGTGACTTCTACGCCGAAATGTGTCGCATCGAACGTTGGGATATCCGCACGTTCCGCCAGAAAATCGGCGGCATGTTGTTTCAGCGCACGGCGCTCTCGAAGAACAGCAAGGCGGTGATCGCCGCTGAAATCGCCAACCTGCGCGATGGTCGTGTGACACCGGATACCGTCTTTCGTGATCCGTACTTTCTTGATTTCCTGGGACTGAAAGGCGCGTACAGCGAGCGCGATCTTGAACAGGCCATTCTGCGCGAGATCGAAGGCGTGCTGCTGGAGTTCGGCAGCGGCTTCGCCTTCGTCGCCCGGCAGAAGCGCATGAGCGTCGGCAAGGACGATTTTTATCTCGACCTGCTCTTCTACCACCGCCAACTTCGCAGACTCGTCGCCGTTGAATTGAAGCTGGAATCGTTTCAGCCCGCGCATGTCGGGCAGATGGAATTGTATCTGCGGTGGCTGGACAAACACGAACGCGCTCCCGGCGAGGAATCGCCCATCGGCTTGATTCTGTGCGCCTCCGCCGATGTCGAGCAGGTCGAACTGCTTCAGCTCGACGCCAAATCCATCCGCGTCAGCGAATACCTGACCGAACTGCCGCCCCTGAAATTGCTCCAAACCCGCCTGCATCAGGCCATCGAGCACGCGCGGGAGCAGGCCGCGCGAGTCCTCGCTCGCAACGAAGCCGAGATCACTCCCACCAAAAAGAAGCTATCGAAACGAACGAAGCGCCGCGCGTCGGGCGGAGGTCGCGCATGAGCTTTCCGAAATATCCGAAGTACAAGGACAGCGGCGTGGAGTGGCTGGGGGAGGTGCCCGCGCACTGGGCATCACCGCCGCTGTATCTTCGTTATGAGATCGTGCTTGGAAAGATGCTCGACGAAAAGAAGATAACCGGGAATCACTTGTTGCCGTATTTGCGTAACGTGGATGTTCAATGGGACCGCATAAATGTTAACGATCTTCCACAGCTAGACATTACTCCCGAGGAAAAGGCGCGATTCACCGTTCGATCCGGCGACCTGCTCGTATGTGAAGGAGGGGAAGTCGGACGCACTGCTCTTTGGCGCAACGAACTCGACGAGTGCGCATTTCAAAAAGCGATTCATCGACTTCGGCCGCTTCACTCAGCGGAAGATACCAGATTCTTTTACTACTGTATGCGATTCGCCGCAGCGACAGAAGTTTTCGTTGCTGAGGGCAATCCAAATACAATTCCGCACCTTACCGGAGAGAAATTCAGGCTGTATCGTTTTCCGTGCCCGCCGGTTACTGAACAGAGGCCCATCGCCGCCTTCCTCGACCGCGAAACGGCGAAGATCGACGCGCTGGTGGCGGAGCAACAGCGGCTGATTGAACTGCTGAAAGAAAAACGCCAGGCCGTCATCTCCCACGCCGTCACCAAAGGTTTGAACCCGCGCGCGCCGATGAAGGCGTCGGGCGTGGAATGGCTGGGGGATGTGCCTGAGCATTGGGATGTACTGAAAGGCTCTTTGATCGGAACTCTATTCGGATCAGAACAAGTGCCTGAAGAATCCGTTCATGACCATGGCGATTTGCCGTTCATTAAAGTGGGTTCAATGTCGCTCGATACGTTTGAAATTGAATCGTGGGACTGGTTCGTAGATCGTGCTGTCGCAGATCAATACAGGCCACGACAAGGTTTTATCGTTTTTCCGAAACGTGGTGCGGCAATATTTCTGAATAAAGTAAACATCGTGGATCGGCCTTCACTCATCGACCCCAATTTGATGGGTTGGGAAATTGGGCCGCGAGCTGTTCCAAAATATATTGCATACACGCTCAGGCTAAGGAAGCTTGAGGAGCTTGCAGACGTTTCAACCGTTCCTCAAATTAACAACAAGCATATCTCTCCCGAACGCTTTCCGATTCCACCACTGGCCGAACAACGGAAAATTGTCGAATATGTTGATGGTGAGTCCGCGAAATTCGACACCCTCACCGCCGAAGCCCAACGCGCCATCGACCTGCTGCAAGAACGCCGCACCGCGCTGATCTCCGCCGCCGTTACGGGGAAGATTGACGTGCGGGGATTGGCTGTAAAGGGGGCCGCATGAGCACGAACTTCAACGTGGATTATTTGCGCGGTCTCGTCACCGAACTGCGGAAATTGCCTTCTGAAACCGGCTGGGTTGAGTTCAAAGAGAACAACGCGAATCCCGAAGAAATCGGCGAATACCTTTCGGCGCTGAGCAATGCGGCGGCTGTTGATGGGAAGGCCAATGCCTATGTCGTTTGGGGTATTCATGATCAAACACATGACGTCACTGGTACGACGTTCGCACCCAGTCGGGCGAAGAAGGGGAACGAAGACCTTGAAAGTTGGCTGCTGCGCTTACTCAGCCCGCGACTTCATTTTCGCTTTTACGAATTTGAATACGAAGGCCAACCGGTGGTGTTGTTGGAAATCCCCCGCGCTACCGGCAAGCCAACGCAGTTCGAAGGCACCGAATTCATTCGGGTCGGATCGTATCGGAAAAAGCTCAAAGATTTCCCGGACCACGCCCGTGATTTGTGGCGTATTTTTGACACGACGCCCTTTGAGGAATTGAAAGCAAAAGAACGCGTGGACACCGCCGAGGTTTTGAAGTTGCTGGATTATCCCAGTTACTTTGAACTGCTTTCGCGACCCTTGCCGACGGATCGCGTGAAGATTTTGGATTGCCTGATCGAAGACCGGTTGATCGTGGCGAACGGAGCCGGGAGTTGGGACATCACCAATCTCGGTGCGATTCTGTTCGCAAAACATCTTGATGGATTCAAAAGCCTGGGCCGAAAAGCCGTGCGCGTGATCGTCTACGAGGGTAAAGGGCGGTTGAAAACGAACCGTGAACAGGACGGAACGAAAGGCTATGCATCGGGGTTTGAGGGGCTGATCGATTTTATCAACGCGCTTCTTCCCCGGAATGAAGTTGTCGGGGCAGCGCTTCGCAAAAATGTGCCGATGTATCCCGAACCGGCGATCCGAGAATTGGTGGCCAACGCGCTCATTCATCAAGACTTCGCCGTAACGGGTGCCGGGCCGATGATCGAGATTTTTTCGGATCGAATGGAAATCACGAATCCGGGTTTGCCATTGGTGAAGACCGAACGGTTTTTGGACACTCCGCCCCGCTCTCGGAATGAAGCGCTGGCATCACTTATGCGCCGCGCGGGCGTCTGCGAAGAACGCGGTAGCGGCGTCGATAAGGTGGTTTTTGAAACAGAGCTTTACCAACTCCCCGCACCGATCTTTGAAACGGTCGAGGGGAGCACGCGAGCGATTTTGTTCGCCCATAAAAAGTTGAAAGACATGGAACGAGACGACCGAGTGCGGGCGTGTTATCTTCACGCTTGCCTCCGATACGTGGAGCGAAACCCCATGACGAACTCCAGTCTGCGCGAGCGATTTGGCATCCAGAAACGCAACAGCGCCACGGCGTCCAGGATCATCAAGGAATCGTTGGAGGACAAAAAGGTCAAACCGTTCGATCCGGAACAGGGCAAGAAGCACGCAAAGTACCTTCCGTACTGGGCTTGAATCCGAGCGGATTCTTATTTGATGGCTATTTGATGGAAACGGAGCACACTGGCCGGAGCGGAATGTTTGGCGAATTCAAGTCCTTTGCAGCGAGTAAGTTCTGAGTTCGCGGCCGTGATCATCTTATTTGATGGTTTCGGTCGCAAATGGGAATTGGCGGCATGAGCGTGCACAAAGAAATCAATTTCGAGGTCGAAATCTGCGATCACCTCGCCTCGCATGGTTGGCTCTATGCCGACGGCGACGCGGCAAAATACGACCGCGCGCGAGCATTGTTTCCCGACGACGTTCTGGCGTGGGTGCAAACCACACAGCCCAAAGCATGGGATACACTGACGAAAAATCACGGCACGTCGGCGGGCGAAACGCTGCTGAACCGTGTGCGTGACCAGATCGCTCAACGCGGCACGTTGGACGTTCTGCGGCAGGGTATCGAATTGCTGGGCCTTCGGGAGAAGGTGAAGCTCGCCGAATTCAAACCGGCGCTGGGTATCAACCCCGACATTCTGGTGCGCTATGCCGCGAACCGGCTGCGCGTCGTCCGACAGGTGCGCTATTCGCTCGCCAACGAAAACAGTATCGACATGGTGTTGTTTTTGAACGGCATCCCCGTGGCGACGGCGGAGCTCAAGACCGATTTCACACAGAGCATCAACGACGCGATTGACCAATACCGATTCGACCGCAATCCGAAGCCGAAGGGCCAGGCCGCCGAACCTCTACTGTCATTTCCAAACGGCGCGCTGGTTCATTTCGCGGTGAGCAACCACGAAGCCCACATGACCACGCGCTTGGACGGGCCGGCCACGCGCTTCCTGCCGTTCAACATGGGCGACAACGGCGCGAAGGGCAACCCGACGAATCCGGCTGGCGGGCACCGCACGGCGTATTTGTGGGAACAGGTTTGGGCGCGCGAAAGTTGGCTAGAAATCCTCGGCAAATATCTTGTCGCTCAGCGCGACAAAAAGAAGCAGATCGAGAAGCTGATATTCCCACGCTACCACCAACTCGACGCCACGCGCAAACTTCTCGCCGTGGTGTTAAAGGAAGGCGCGGGCGGTAAGTACCTGATTCAACATTCTGCCGGATCGGGCAAAACGAATTCCATCGCGTGGTCGGCACACTTCCTTGCGGACCTGCACGACGCCGAACAAAAGAAGGTCTTCGATTCAGTGTTGGTCGTGTCGGATCGAAATGTGATCGACGCGCAGTTGCAGGACGCCATCTTCGACTTCGAGCGCACGACCGGCGTGGTGGCGACGATCAAAGGCGAGGGCGGTAGCAAGAGCGGTGAATTGGCGGCAGCGTTGTCCGGCGATAAAAAGATCGTGGTCTGTACGATCCAAACGTTCCCTGCGCTCTACGAGAAAATGGCGGAGCTGTCGTCCCGAGAAGGGAAGCGCTATGCCGTCATCGCGGACGAAGCGCACAGTTCGCAAACCGGGATGGCGGCATCCAAATTGAAAGCAGTGCTGTCGGCCGAAGAATTTCAGGAATTGGCAGACGGCGGCGAAGTCAGTACGAACGATATCATTGCGGCACAAATGGCTGCACGCGCCAATGCGGCTGGCATCACATTCGTGGCCTTCACGGCGACGCCAAAATCCAAAACGATGGAATTGTTTGGCCGCCGTCCCGACCCATCGAAGTCGGCGGGCAAGGATAACATCCCGGCCCCGTTCCACGTGTATTCAATGCGCCAGGCCATCGAAGAGGGCTTCATCCTCGACGTGTTGCAAAACTACACGTCATACAAACTGGCCTTCAAGCTCGCGCACAAAGGCCGCGAGATCGACGAAAAGGAAGTCGAACGCAGCGCGGCCATGAAGGGAATCATGGGCTGGGTACGGCTGCATCCGTACAACATTTCGCAGAAGGTCGAGGTTGTCGTCGAGCACTTCCGGCAATACGTTGCGCCGCTCTTGAACGGCAAAGCCAAAGCGATGGTGGTCGTCGGCAGCCGCAAAGAAGCTGTGCGCTGGCAACTGGCCATCGACAAATTTATCAAGGAACGCGGCTACACGATGCGCACGCTGGTGGCGTTCTCGGGAGAAGTCAACGACACGGACTCCGGCCCCGACCCGTTCACCGAGAATAGTACGACGCTGAATCCGAACCTGAAGGGCCGCGACATCCGCGAAGCGTTCAAGGCCGACGAGTATCAAATCCTGCTGGTCGCGAACAAATTCCAGACGGGCTTCGATCAGCCGCTGTTGTGCGGCATGTACGTGGATCGGAGACTCGCTGGCATCCAGGCCGTGCAAACGCTCTCGCGCCTCAACCGTGCGCATCCCGGCAAAGACACGACGTACGTCGTCGATTTCGTCAACGAACCGCCGGAGATTCTGGAGGCGTTCAAGACGTACTACGCCACCGCCGAACTGGCCAACGTCACCGATCCGAACATCGTTTTCAATCTGCGGTCGAAGCTGGACGCCGCCGGGCACTATGACGAATTCGAGGTGGATCGGGTCGTCGAAGTCGAAATGAATCCGAACGCAAAACAGGGCGATTTGGTCGCGGCGCTGGCTCCAATTGTGGATCGCCTGATGCGGCAATACAAGACGGCATTGGAAGCGTTGAGAGCTGCGAAAGCCGCCGGCGACGAAGCCGCCACGAAGGGCGCGCAGGAAGAGCTGGAAGCGCTGCTGCTGTTCAAAAACGACATGGGCGCGTTCATCCGGCTGTACACGTTCCTGTCGCAGATTTTCGACTACGGAAACACCGCGATTGAGAAGCGTTCGATCTTCTTCAAGCGCCTGCTCCCGCTCTTGGAATTCGGTCGCGAACGCGAAGGCATCGATTTGTCGAAGGTGGTTCTGACGCACCACAATTTGAGAAACGCGGGCAAGCGCGCGATGCCGCTGGGCGGTGGCGAAAAGCCGAAGCTGGAACCGCTCACCGAAGCCGGCAGCGGCAGCGTGCAGGAACGGCAAAGGGCGCTGCTGACCGAGATCATCAAAAAGGTCAACGACCTGTTCGAGGGCGAGTTGACTGACCAGGACAAGCTCGTGTACGTCAATAACGTGATCATGGGCAAATTGCTGGAATCCGAAACGCTTCGGCAACAGGCGAACAACAACTCGAAGGAGCAGTTCGCGAATTCGCCGGACCTGAAAAACGAACTCGTAAACGCGATCATAGCAGCAATGGAAGCGCACACGGCAATGAGCACCCAGGCATTGAATTCCGAAGCCGTGCGCGAGGGACTGAAGAGCGTGTTACTGGGGCCGGCGCAGTTGTATGAGACGCTGCGGAAGCAGAAGGCGGACGAAGTCTAAAATTGGGCGCGTTCGTTAAAGTGGGAGTCTATCGAACCGGTTTTTATAAGTGGAGTGGCTGGCTTTTATGAACGAGAACCTTCACTCCGAAACCCTGATATGGACCGGAGTGTGTTACGCCAATTTGTTCCAAGCGCACTTTTGCGCAAACGCACTCCCCGAGGCATTCAAGCAAGCGGAGCGATCGGTTGCAAATAGTCGTGATCCTTTTTTTATCATTACAGAGATGGCCATTGAGGTGCTCGGCACTCCAGTCTCCAAACCGGATCGTGATTGGAATGTTGCGGAGCACCAGCGCTACCCGGCATTCTTATCGCAGGTGAATTACAATCAACTGACTGACTCGGAATTCCTCGACGCGCTTTACGACTGGTTAGCGTCGGACGAACATAACCGAATTTACGAAGAGCACGAACCGCCTGAAGGTACGCCACTGGAGTTAGAGAAGGCGGATCGACGAGGCTGGAAGAAATCCAACATTGGAAACCGTCTCTCACTGGTTTGTGCCTCACTTCGCAGCCTTGGCTGTCATTGTAAGAGCGTAAACGCAATTTCCGTTCGAATCGCATTCGCGGGTGATTGTCTCGGAAAGATCGCTGCCGATTTAATCTGGGAGTCGGAGTGGGGCTTCGGGAACCGCTTTCCCGCCGTAAAGCAGCTGTTCCTGCAATTCACTGAGAAGCACACCAAATTGAACGATGCCTACCTAAAGGCCGTCGGCAATATTTTGCTGCGGACCATGTCGGATTACGAATGTCAAACTGCCGCCAACGAGCTGGTCGCCGCCGTTAAAAGCATCGCAACACGGCTCACGCTGGAAAGCAATTTCGATTTATTTGAACCCGAAGCCATGATTCCGATCGCCGGACCGAACGCACCATTGCTGAGTCTTTTGCCTCGCGATGCTGATCAGCAAGAAGATGCGAAATCCGATCCGTTCAAAGGCTATAAGAAAATGACGATGAAGGAAATCGCAGACGAAAAGGACATTTCGGCCGCAACAGTCTCTCGGCGAAAGAGCAAGAAATCTGAGTACAGAGGCAAACTTAAAGTCATAGAACACGATGGTGAAACTTACGCGTTGACCGCATGGCTAAAGAATAAGGGTGCGGATTAGCTCGATCTGTATCTTTCGGGATCATCAGTGAATCGTTTTGATTCACTTGCTTTTTAATGCTGTATTGATTTGACACACTACACGCCAACCTCTGTTTCATTCTTGTTGCACGGCTGTTTCACCGCGTTGCAACCAACGATTCACTGCCCCTAACCGCGTCTGTTTCACAGATTTTAGCCTCCCCGTTTCAACTAATAACTTATTTGTTCCGGGGCTTTTAAGCGCAGCGGATTGCTAAAGATTCCCTCATACGTCGAGCGTGGTGCTCGGCACAACGTATCGGGAGAAATCATGAAGAGGAAAAAGCAACAAAACGATTTGCGATCGACAGCCGCAGCCGCACAAGAGCTTGGCATTAAACGCGATTCGCTGCAGTGGGCCATGCGCATGGGCGCGCCGGAGCCGGCGCAACGCGTGGCTGGCCGCCGGGCTTTCACCCAAAAGGACATCGAACTTGTCCGCGTTTGGCTCGCGGGTCGCAGCATGCCCCGTGTAGCGAAAGGGGGCACGAATGAATAATACGCCCCCCATGCTCGAACCTGGTAACGGCGGAAAATTTTCGCCCGAGAATCAGCCGAACGACGGCAAGATCGGACAGAATAACCCTTGCAAGCCGATGGAAGTTTTGCTGAATGACCCTATCGCGAACCTCATGGGCGCGAAGTCCTTCGATGCCACCGCGCACAAAGTGGATGACTTCAGGCAGAAGGCGCAGCGTGAGTCCGCCCGCGAAATCGTGTTCAATCTGGGGAAACCGGCTAACACTTCCCAGGGTGCCGCGATTCTGACGAACCCCGCGTCGCAGATCACTGCCAATTTGGTGGTCCGCCGTTTTGGGAATTCGACGAAGTTCGCGCCCCCGACGGCGGAGTTCGTTGAGCCGGAACTCCAGCCGTTCTTGGAGCAAGTTCACCTGATTCCCATTGTGGATGTCACCAGCACTCAGCCGGCTGGCTTCCTGTTCCCGCTGCGCATCACGAGTTGGGAAGGTTATGCCACCATTTATAATGCTCTTACCCGGCTGCAAGAGGGTCAGGGTTTGTTCCTCCGGTATTTGCGCGGAGGAGGGGGCGATCCCGGTGGATACCAAGTCGAGCCGTTCGCGTTGGAAGAGCGTCACCGCGAAATTATGACGCACGTTCAGTGGCCCCTGCCGAAGAACGTGGTCAGCATCATCCCGCCAGTCGCGTTCGAAGTTCTCGTCGCCGAGAATTTCAATTTGAAGCGTGCCTATCAGCAGGTGCTGCGTCGGAAAGGTGGTGGAGCGTGAGCCTGGCTGCCATCGACTTCGAGTTCGGCTTCGGGGGCCGAGCCTTCGACTACACAACGGTCGTCGCCGTCTGCGCGGTCATTTACTTTGCAGACGGCAAATCGATCACGGCCTGCCCTAGTTTGGGCCGGCCGTGGTCGGTGCTGACGCCGTACCTTGAAAATCCGGATATTCAATTCGCCATGCACCACGGCGCGTTCGCCGAGCGCCGCATCCTCAATCACTTGGGCCTTCCGTTCCCGGAAGGCCATTGGTTCGATACGGAATTGGCCGAGCGCGTTTTTCATATCGTCAATCGTGGCGATCGCGCCCAAGACAAACCCGTGAAAGACGAAGGCCCTTACACTCTGTTGAATTGTCTCCGTCGTCGCGGATTTCAGGTCCGCGAGTCCGAAGTCAAAAAAGCCATGCAGAAGAAGATCGGCACCTTGACATTCTCAGATGCCGAACTGTCCGATATTGTGGGCTATTGTGCTGAAGATTGTGTCGACACTTTGCGTCTGGCGCAAGCGCAGTTGGAGGACTTCAAACACCTGCCTGGGACAATGTCTGCGATCTACACTGGTTTGTTGCAACCGCACCTGCTCCGCGTCGCGGACATGACTAGCAAGGGGTTGTTGTTCGACGTGGATTCGTATCGAATCTTGAAGGCCAACGAAGAGAAGTTGCTGGCCGGGATGCAAGCTGAGCTGAAGAGCTTGGGGTTCCAAGGCCAGTTCAACCACATCCACGAAAAACTGACTGTGGCACCTCAGAATCTCAACGTCGTCCGCACGTTCGAGACGCTGGGATTCACCCACATTCTCGAAGGTTTGAGTGCGTACAAATCCGATCGGCAAAAGCCGATTGGTGGTCGCCGACGCCACCTGTCGGGCGTTTTCAAGGAGGGACACAAATCGAAGTTCCCGTTCATCCGGGCCGTGAAGGACTACCACGATCTGATCGAGCTGTTCAAAATGGACTGGGAGCAATACATCGATAGCGACGGGAAAATCCGTCCGGCGGTGTCATTTCCCGGCACCAGTTCCTATCGCACCCAGCAACTGATGCCGAACCCGTTGATGCTGCCGTATTTCGCGCGCCCGCTGTTCCATGCCGCGCCCGGCGAAGCCCTGTTGGAAAAAGACTTTAAGTGCCAGGAAATGGGATTGAGTGCTGACCATTATGGCGACCCAAAGCTGCTGGAGATTTACAACAATTTTGAGTTGTGTCTCTACTGCGAGATCGGGGCGGCGATGGGCATGTACCCCCGGGAGTCCGGCAAGCCCGCCGACCCGGGATTTAATCCGGCGTTGCGGGCGGTGATCAAAACGGCGTTGTTGGCCATGCAGTACGGCGGCACCGAGAAGGCGTTGATGGGGCAACTGAACATCAGCCGGGCGGAAGCGACGCGGATCATCACGGCATTTTGGCAGGCGTTCCCTGATCTGGCTGAGGGCCGCAGCCTCTACTTGGAGCATATCCGGCGAAACGGCATCGCCGTCAACCGTGCGGGACTTATGCGCGGCTACCGGCCGTTCACCCGGAAGGAAGGCCGCTGTCACGACAGCGCGTTGAGCTACCTGAATTACCCCGTGCAGAGCAGCGGAGCCGCAGTGCTGATGTTGGCCTTGGCTGACTTGCCGGCGTGGGTCAATCCGGTCTTGACCATGCACGACGCGATCCAATTCCAAGGGCCGATCGACGCCATCCAGGAAATGGCTCGGGCGGCCGAACGGAGCATGGCTACGGCCATGCAGACGCTTTACCCCAGGATGCGGTGCCGTAGTGAAGCACAAGCAGCTTGGCGATATTTCAAGAAGTCCCCCGCGAGCCTTCATGAGTTTGCGGCGAAGTTCGGAATCAAATTGAAAATGGAAGTAGGTTGGTGCGCCCCGAAAGGATTTTTGGACTAATGGGTACTCCCTCCCCTCCTACCCCTCTCTCTATTAATACTAATTATATATATAGAGGGAGAGGGGGAGGAGGGGAGGCCCCGGACGTGGGAGGTACTTGACGTTGATGAATGATACACACAATACATGCCAAGGTACGGAAGCAATGTACACGTCTGAGCTGGGGGAGGGGGGCAAGAGATTCCCCCCACGTCCCCCGCTCGGCAAAAAAGCCGGCAGGGGAGGGTCGAATCTGTGGCCCGCCCACCGTGGCCCGCGACAAGAAGTACACCGCATTGAACCAACCGTAAAAGGCCAGCGGAGTCTGACGAATAAGGAGGTGAAACAAGAACAAACAGTTAAATAGCTCGTGAGTGTCTCATGTGTGGTTAATTTAAAAAGAAGGAGCATGTAACGATGGACAAATATGTTGAAGTGAATTTTGACAATACCTGTGGAGGACTGCCGATTCGGGCATTGATTCGCGACGGGGATTGGTGGTGGCTTGCCGATGACGTTTATCGAAATCTTTTCGTTGCGCGGGAACCTGAAGATTGGTTTTACAGGTATGGTTTGGAGGTTGTGCTGCCGTGGGGACCTGGCACCATGTGCTTCTTCAACGAGGGGGGGCTTTACGAGGTCATTGGCCGCAGCACTGTTTCGCATCGTGACAAGTTGGTGCGTTGCTTGAGTCGTGCCATGGATTTGGTGCGAGCGAACGGATCGCTCCATACGCTTAACTCGGGATGGAATCCGCCGAGAGCGGCCGTGCCGATCCCGACGCCAGCGGTGGAGGTTCCGCAAAAGCAGAAGTCGATGCGTAATTCTCAGCAGAGTGATTCTGTCGTGAAACGCAAAGCGCATACCGGAGCCTATAGCGAATGAACGTCGTAACAGCTTCGTCAACAACGAGCGACCGGGGAACAGTCCCCGGTCGTTCAACTGAACCTGTGCACGCACCGAGACGTAAAGGCTTCGGCAGTAATATCACGCCCATGATCGGGTACGCTCCGAAAGCCATTAGTAAGAAGGCGGCAGCGGAATTGCTGACGGTTTCAGAAAAGACCATCGAGCGACTGATCAACCGGGGCGAACTGCCGGGCTTTCGTGTCGGCTGGAAATGGCGCATAATGCTGGCCGATTTGGAGGCGTACGTCGATCGGCAGCAGGCCAGCGAACGGCGTCGGATCGGAAAATAAACTACTGCTTGCAAAGCGGTATTACTGAGATATTTTTGACTGAATGAAAAGAAAGAAACAAAAACCGGGGCCGAAGCCCAAAGGGCCCGATGCGAAAACCACGGTGATAGCGGTGAAACTGTCGCAGCGCGAATTGGCCGCTTTCAGGGCGGCAGCCAAGCGGGACGGAATGCCGCTGTCACCGTGGTTGATTGAACCTCGAAGGAAGGGACTTGAAGGATGAAACTTAAGCGTGTCGTATCGAAGAAGACTGGACGCGTTGGTTTTCGCGGGCGCTACATCGACCCGTTGACGCGGAAGCGTATCAAAAAGACGTTTTGGTTTGCGGAGCGTCTCGACGCGGAAAATGCGGTGAAGTCGCTTCTTTCGGCGCGCGGCCGGCGCGAGTACAACATCCCGGACGAAAGCGGCTGGAAGCTCACGTATGTCGAACTGGTCAAACGTTTCTTGGCGGCGGGTGTCGTTAAGAGTGAGCAACGGTTGGCTGCGTTGCGCAAGTTCCTGACGCTCAATCTGCTCGGTATTACCGTCGCCGGTGAGTTCGCCGGGCGTGGGACGTTGCGATCGAAATGCACGACTCTGGCGGTGGACCGGGGAGAAGCCTACGTCAACAAGTGCGTCCTGCAGCCGTTGAAGCAACTTTCGGCTTGGGCTGCCGAGCACGACATCATTCCGCACGACCCTTTGCGTGATCTGAAGAAATTGAAACGGGAGAATAATCCCGCGCCGCACAAGCGCGCGTTTACGGCGGAAGAAATTCGTGCGATCATCAAGGCGTCCGATGAACTCGACGCGTTGAATGGGTGTCCGTATCCGCTCTCGGTTGCGTTCAAGACGCTGCTGCTGACGGGTAACAGGCCGGGAGCTGTGGCTCAAGCGAACGTCGGTGACTTCGACGAAAAGAGGATTACGTTGCCGCCGGGTCGCGGCAAGAAGCGCAATGGAACCGCAACGATCCCGCCGGCGTTTGTTGTTGATCTCCAACGGTACTTCCTCATGCGTGGCCGACCGGCGGCGGAAGAACCGCTGCTCGTGTCCGGCGAAGGTGCTCGTCTTGACGGCCGTAATTTGCGCGATGCGTTCAAACGGGCGGCGACGTTGGCCTTTGTCCAGTTGTGTTGGCCCAACCGTGACCCGCACACGCAGTTCGCAACGCCGCTGGAAGTGGCCTTGTCGATTCACAACGGCAGGCTCGCGGGCTTTTCCGGTGCGCCACCGACAGACGAGGCGAAGAAGGCGCTTCGGGCGCGCCGCAAGGCCGCAGTCTTGGCGTTGACCGAACTCTTGAAACCGCAGGTCGAAAAGCGCCTCGCAGACCGGCCTGTTTACGCTTTGCGCGCCACGCATATCACGTGGGCGCGTCGCTTCGTTGAGCATGGCGCTGTGCGGAAGCAGGTCGGCCACGCTGCCCGTGACGTTCAAGAGCAGCATTACAACGATGGCGCGTTTATCGACGCTGGGCTGTCCTCGCAGGCCGTTTGGGATGTGTTGACGGGCGTCAAAGAATTGCAGAAACAGGAGGAAAAGGTCGAAGTCCTGCCGATGGCCGTTGGACAAATGGCCCCCATTGTGGCCCCCGTTGGAAAAATCGGCGAAAACGGCATGAAAAAAACCCCGAAGGGGTTCTCACAAGTCAAAGGAAATTCAGGAGAAGGAAGAAATGCGCCCTGGAGGACTCGAACCTCCGACCCGGTGATTAAGAGTCACCTGCTCTACCAACTGAGCTAAGGACGCGCGTTGAAAGGAGAGAACACAATACTCTAAAGCGGCGCGTTGTCAAGCATTCGATTTGAAAAATCTTTGAAATCACACCGCTTTTTCTTCATGGCTTTACGACGTTCGTTCCAGGACATATTCCGGAATTTCCAGCAGCGATGTCTTCGCTGCTGACGGCGGGAGGAAATCGATTTCGTCGCGGGCTCGCTGAATTTCAGCCCGGGCGATTTGCAGCGCGTAATCCACCGACCCTTCGCGGTCCAGATACGGGCGCAATGTTTCGCGTGTCAGGCCGCCATTGCCTGGCTTCAAGAACGTCAGCAATTCCTGCTTGCTTGCGCCGGTCGCTTTGTTCAGCAAATGAATCAGCGGCAACGTAGGTTCGCCGTTCTTCAAGTCGCTGCCCAGAGACTTTCCGACGGTCGCTTCGACGCCTACCAAATCGAGGCAATCGTCCACGATCTGGAACGCGATTCCCAAGCGTCGACCGTAGGCGTACATGCGGCGGCTTTCAGCTTCTTTCGCTCCGGCCAACAAGGCTCCGAGTTCCGCAGCGGCTCCAAAGAGCACGGCGGTTTTCTTTTCGATCAGATCAAAGTAAGCGTCTTCGTCGAGCGCCGTATTGAAACGGCTGTCGATCTGCAACAATTCTCCTTCGCAGATCATGCGACTGGTGCGCGAGAGGATGCGGAAGGGGCGCGGGTCGTCGAGGCGGCCTAGAATTTCAAACGCGCGCGAAAAAAGGATGTCGCCGGTCATCACGGCGGCTTTGTTACCCCAGGACGCGTTGACCGTGGCCACATTGCGTCGCGTGTCGGCGTCGTCAAGGATGTCGTCATGACACAGCGTGGCAAGATGAATCATCTCGACCAATGCGGCTGTTTCAGACGCCAGAGGTGCTTCGCCGCCAAACGCTCGGGCGGACAAATGCAGCACCGCCGGGCGCAGCCGCTTGCCTTTGAAGCGTTCGATGTGCTTGCACAGCGTGTTCACGAAGGCGTATTGGCTGCTGAGGTTGCGTGACAAGACCTGCTCGGACGCTTCCAAGTCGGCGATGATGGGGCCAATGAGTTTCAGCAGGAGCAACGCGCGCTCGTCGGACGACTTGGGCATCCGGGCGAGGCCGTTGGACGCGGCCCGGGCCGTGTCTTTCGCTGCATGAGGTGTGCCGGTTTGCGGCATGGTTGCGACAATTTCTGCTAGTGCATTCATGATGGAATCCTGAGTCTGGCTTCCATTCTATCCGGCATTGCGCCCGGCTCAAGTCGGGTGCCCGGATAAGTTAAAGCTTAGCAAATCATTAACCGCTCGCACATTCGTCGTTGAAAAAGTCTGTAGGCTCAATAAGTCACATTAGGTCAAGTGGTTATGATTCCAAATAGCTATCGCAAATTTACGAATCATCACGCAAGTGCAGTGTTCTGTGTCTCTCTTAGGGACAGGATGGGGCGATTGGGTACACGGATTGCAATAACTCAATTGAGGTGTGTTGGCACAAATAGTTGTCAATACAAACCTATTAGTAATGGTATCGGCGTATACGTACGATAATCAGTGAGCGGACGTTTATCCGTTTGCGCGGGTTGGAGTCTGCGCAAACGCACGAGTGCAAGAAGGAGCGGGCAATGGCTCTGGATCCCAATCGGTTCGATGAATTTATCATTGAATCGATGATTGGCGAAGGCGGAATGGGTAAAGTCTACCGGGCTCGGCAGACTGCGCTCGACCGTTGGGTCGCGTTGAAAGTTCTGCCACGCGCCAAGGAAAACGCCAATTTCAAGGAACGCTTCTTCCGTGAGGCCCGTTCAGCGGCCCGGTTGGTTCATCCCAACATCATCCAGATTCATACTGTCGGCGAAATGCAAGGTGTGCCGTATTTCACGATGGAATACGTCGAGGGCGACGATCTCGAACACATCATCCGCGCCGGCGATTTGCCGCTCAGCAACGATTGCATCATCGAAATCGCCCGCTCCGTCGTGAAGGCCATGGCGGTCGCGTCGGAACAGGGTGTCGTTCATCGAGACATCAAGCCAGCCAACATCATGATCTCCAAGACCGGTTTGGTGAAGGTCATGGATTTCGGTCTCGCCAAAGAACTCGACCACAACATCACTCAGTCCGGCGTCGTGGTCGGGACGCCGACGTACATGTCGCCTGAACAAGGCAGCGGGCAGACGGTCGATTTTCGTTCCGATTTGTATTCACTCGGCTGCGTGTTGTATGAGTGCGTCAAAGGCCAGCCGCCGTTTCATGCTGAAAAAGTTGCGACGGTCATCTACAAGCACATGTTCGAGCCGCCGCCGCCATTGAGCGATGCGGATCATCCGGTCGATCCGGTACTCGAAACGTTCATCATGAAGACGCTGGCGAAGAAGCCAGAGGAGCGCTTTCAAGCGGCTGACGGCGTGTTGGAAGCGCTGTCGAAAATGCCGTACAATTCTGCAGCGGCGGAAATCGCATTGTCCCGCCACGCGCAGAAAAGTCTTCGAGCTAAAAAGCTGATCGAGCGTCCAAATATTGCGCTGGATCCCGATGCGCCGACCAATTTGGTGCCGCAACTCGCTGTACCGATCAAGAACGAATCGAATATACATCCGACGGACGTCATGCCGGAGACGGTGGAACGAAAAGCTCTGCCGCGCAGCGAACCTGTAAAGGCTTCACCTTCCGTTGCGTTTATTCCGCCTGCGCAAGTCGCACCGCTGGGGCAGATGCTGGCTGAGCGGGCAAAGTTCCTTAATCCTGCTAAAATTCCGACACAACCGGTTCCGCCGCTTCCGGCGGATGAAACTGCGACGCCGCCTCAAGCACCCACGGCAGGACCGCGTCCTGGATTTCTGCAACCAACCGCCCCAGTGCCGCAGGCTCCACCTCCGCCGGTTGTGCCGAAAGGCCGCATTTCATCGCCGCTCCCGATCATTGAAACCGTGTCGCAGAAGCCGCCGCCGAAGCCGTTGAATTTGCTCAAGCCGCCACCGAAGCCGGAGCATGAACAGGATCGGCGCGATCCGTCCGGTGTTTTGCGCAAACCGTCGTCATCCAACGCGGTGCGAAAGTCATCGATTCTGGACGAAGCAGAAGTGATTCAAAAGAAGGCGTCGCTGCCGATCATGCGGGTGCAACTTCGCCCGGCCAGTGTCGCGCCCTATTTCAGCAAACTGACAGACGGGCGCTGGTCATACGCTAAGATGGCCGCGCGTTGCGAACGCGCTGAAGGTCTCGCCAAAATCCTTGCGCCAATCCCCACGCCTGAAGGCAAAGATCGCGGGTTGGGCGACTGTCTGTTGTGCCCGAATTGGAACAAGCGCGTCGGCTGCGCGGTAGCCTTCAATGAAGAATTACTGGTCAAAGGTCGCTACACAGGTATCAAATTATTGTCCGAGCAGGCGGTCGTGTTAATGGGTGCGGGGCGGTTTGATCAAGCGATTGAACTGTTTAACGATTTCATCGCGGACAATCCCAATAATCCATACGGCTACCGAGAATTGGCGCGCATTTATGACCGACCGGATTACAAAGGCAAGGACAAGCGCCGGGGCATCATTTTGTATTTGCGTTACGTCGAACTGGCGCGCGAACAGAACGAAGGTTCGA
Source organism: Planctomycetota bacterium (assembly GCA_037129555.1). GTDB lineage: Bacteria > Planctomycetota > SZUA-567 > H5-PLA8 > H5-PLA8 > JANXLS01. Next base: position 7,381 of record JBAXUS010000072.1, on the reverse strand, counting down.
AGATTGAAATCTCCCGAGCTGAAGCGCGAGCCAATGCGATGAAAGCACTGCCCGCATCCGCCGGAGGTTCAACAATCGGCGAAGCGCTGGAATTCGATTGCTTCTATCGCGGCGACCAGGACTGCTACGTTTACGCACGCATCGACATGCTGAATCTGGTAGCGGTAAAAGCCGGCGTGGTGGATCCGCAGACCGGCGTATCCGAACCCGACCCCAACGCCGGAGTCAGCGCCTTCCGCCGCGCGAAGTCCATTTTTTCTCGAGCAAAAACCGAACAAGAGAAACAAGAAGACCAGTCCGCTGTGCGCAAAGAGCTCACGCGCTTGGCCGATCTGGATACGCCAGCGCTGAAAAAAGATCCGAACATCATCTGCCTATTAAGCATGGACACGCTGGGTTCAATGGAAGCCCAATTCCGCCCGCCGGATTTGTCGATTTTGAAATGCACGGACAAGAGCGGAGTACACTCGTTTGTCTTCACCGGCAGCAACGCGTTCGAAGGCATGCAAGGCAAGGAATTCTTCCGACGGCGCATGGGGTTGGAGAAGCGGCTGGATACGGTCAGGATATAGAAGCTGGTTCGCGCGGATGTGATGGACTGGACATGGACGCAATCTCCTGACATAATCACGAATGTGTTGGATTTCTGTTGCAAGTGGGGTGCGGTTATGATCAACATAGACCATCTATCGTCTGAACTCACAGCAAGCATTCTGACGGAATCGTGTTCGGAACCGACGCACGACGCGTACCTTTCAACCAGCAAATCGCAACCTCGTACCGCCCTAGAGAATCCGTTATCCGACTTTAAAAAAAGACTCCAAGCACTTGGGCAATTGCGTCTGAACTGGAACAGCTATGATGCGGAGCCGCCAAACCAAATTGCCGTTGGAACGGCTACACTCGTGTTAGAACTCGCTTCGACCATCGGTGTCGTGCCAACCCGTGTTGATCCGTCAGCAGAAAATGGCATTGTGTTGTCATTTGTAAATGGAAACCGCTATTCAGACATTGAGTGCTTTAACTCCGGCGACGTATGCGGTGCCATGCACGACAGGGCACAAGAACCCGTAGTGTGGAACATTGGATCGGAACCAATCGATCTTCGAGCCGCGTTGAAGACGATTCGAGGTTTTATTCATGGCTAGCATTCCCGAGCGGCTTCGCACCGGAAGCCGTCCGATAGACAATCAGTTTGATGAAGCAGAACTTTTGTATGTAAGGTGTTTGAGCGATCACGTTGATGGTGGGCGATTTTTACCAGCCGGAATAAAATTCCCGGATTGGTCAACGAACCGCGCAAAGTACAGCGAGCCGCTCGACGTGTTGTTACCTGAATTTGAGCACTGGGGAATCGCGGGATTCAACGTGGGTGCCATCCCGGCGCAGTTGAAAATCGGAGACAGCAAGGTGTATGCGTTCGCCCCGATTCACGATCCGACCCCGGAAAACTATTCGCATACTGAAGTGCGAACGTTTAAAGACGGGGTGTATGACAACAACCTGAAAGTTCCAACGTTGATTAAGAAAGAATTCAGAACTCGATTGGCTGCAATGACTACAATAATAAAAACACCGGCCCTATCAAGTTTGGATTCGCAGTTATAGTTGTCGATTACATTAACGAGAAAAAGATTGGCGCACGAATTCAATTCGGCTCGCCTGACCGACAAACATCTACACGGAGATCGACATGCGAATAGCGGTGACAGGAGCGGCAGGATTTCTCGGGTCTCATCTGGTGGACCGGTTGCTGGCTGAAGGACACGATGTCGTCGGCGTGGACAGTTTGATCACCGGGCAGATCGAGAATCTCAAGCATCTCGAGACCAACCGGGCATTCCGGTTCGTCAAAGCTGATGTGACGCAGTACATCCACATCCCCGGCCCGTTGGATCGCGTGTACCACTTTGCGTCGCCGGCCAGCCCGCTGGATTTTCCGCGTTATCCCGTCCACATTCTCAAAGTCGGCGCGTTGGGAACGTTGAACGCGCTGGGACTGTCCAAGGCCAAAGGTGCGCGCATGCTACAAGCGTCCACCAGCGAAGTCTACGGCGATCCTCAAGTCCATCCGCAGGTCGAAAGCTATTGGGGCCACGTCAATCCGATCGGCGAACGCTCGATGTACGACGAAGCCAAACGCTTCGCCGAAGCGCTGACCATGTCCTATCACCGCCAGAACCAAGTGGACACGCGCATCGTCCGCATCTTCAACACGTATGGACCGCGTATGCGCCTGGATGACGGCCGAGTGCTCCCCAATTTCTTCCGCTCGGTGCTAAGCAACGCTCCGGTCACGATCTACGGCGACGGCAGCCAGACACGCAGCTTCTGTTACGTTGACGATCTGTTGCGCGGCATCATGTTGTTGATGGAATCGAATTTGGACGAGCCGACAAACATCGGTAATCCCGAAGAAATCACGATGCTGGAATTCGCCAAAGAAATCATCGCGATGACCGGTTCCAAAAGCGAGATCGTCCACTTGCCTCTGCCCAAGGACGACCCATGCCGCCGCCGCCCGGACATCACCCGAGCGCAAACGCTGCTGGGCTGGAATCCGGAAGTCAACCGCAAGGAAGGCTTGCGCCGCACCGCCGAAGATTTTGTGCGCCGCCTGGGAAAGAAGTAAGCTCGGTGGACTTTTAAATCGAACGCTCGGAATACGTCATGAATATTCAACACGTCTTGCAAACATTGAGTCGGAACAAAGTGGAAAGCCTCTTGATCGGGGGAATGGCCTACCTGTTGAATCACAACGGCCCGTTGACGTATGATATGGATTTCTTCGTGCGTGACACACCTGACAATCTGAGCCGATTGAATACGGCTCTGCGCGAATTAGAATGTGAATGGGGGCCGAAGGAAGCGTTCTGGAAACCCGTGGCGGAGACGCCGGAGTGGCTGACGTGGCAGCCGGTCTATTGCCTCACCAGTCCACACGGCGCGATTGATCTCTATCGGGCCGTCAAGGGTTTGGAGGGCGGATTCGACGCCTGTTTCAGCCGTGCGATCCTGCGCCCGATTTCAGACGACGACGCTTTTTTCTGCTTGAGCGACGACGACATGTTGCGCTGCCAGGAGGCCTTGCCGGAGGAGCAGCGCAGATTGAACCGGGTCCACGTGTTAAAAGAGGCGATCAACCGGCGGCAGCGGGTGGAGAGTTTAAAAGCATGAACGAGCCAACGGAGTCCGAGCCCAAACGCGCGTTCACGAAGGAAGAAGAGGAACGCAAACGTGACGCGTACTTGATGAAGCATCCGCAATTGCGGATGAAGATCATCGAGGGAGCGATTACGTTTGCGGAAAAGCATCTGCCCGAACGCTTGCAACGCAATCGACCGCGGCGACCGCATCAGAAATTCCACTGAGCGTCGTAACACCATCGCCCTCAAAGCGCCGTTCGATTGCAAATTCATTTTGCTGAAGTAAGTTTAAAGAAACTTTCGTACGATACGTCTGTTTGCTTATTCAGCATTTCATTTTTGTTTGCAATCAGGAACCCGTCCATGCCAACCGTTTTACTTGCCGACGACACGCTGTACGAGTTGCTCAACAAAACCATGAGCGATTCGGGAGGTGTCGAAAAAGCCGTCTTCTACATGCTGATCGGCTTCTCGCTCATCTCGTGGTCGATCATCTTCTGGAAGCTCTTCAGCTTTTTTGAGGCCAACGGAAACACGCGGAAGTTTCTGGCCATCTTTGACGGCGCAGACAGTTTCGGCGAGGCCATGGCGCACGGCTCCAGCACCGGGCAATCGCCGGTGATGTCGGTCTTCAAAGCCGCGATGCTGACGCTCGAAAACCGCAACGCGCCCGTGGCACTCACGCCTGACGCGCGCAGCATCAAAATCAATCCCAGTTCCACACGCGAAGAAGTCATCGAACTGTCCATGCGACACACCGCGCGCGATTATTTTTCGAAACTGCAATACGGTCTGGGCTTCCTTGCGACCGCCGGCAGCGCGACGCCGTTCATCGGTTTGTTCGGAACCGTCTGGGGTATTTTGAACACGTTCCGACACATCGGAAGTACATCCAGCGGCGATTTGGCCGGCGTCGGATCCGGCATTTCATCCGCTTTGATCGCGACTGCTGCCGGGCTGGCTGTCGCCATTCCAGCCGTTATCGCGTACAACGCTTTTTTGGCCGCCTTGGACGCACTGCAAGACAAGACGGACCGCTTCACTGAACGCGTGATGATGCTCGTACGTGGCAGCAATTGCCTCGGCGAACAGGTGTCGACACATGCGCCCGTCGCACCCGCACCTGCCGCACTTTCGCACCCGAAACCAAGCCCGGTGCCTCCGAGCGCGCCAGCACCGGCACAACTCGCATAGAACTAACAGAATCAATTTCGCGGACTTGAATTGAGCAGATAAGGAAATCGAACGTATGGCAATGGGATCAACAGCGGGCGGGAAGGGCAAGCGCAGGCCGATGGCGGAGATCAACATGACGCCGTTGGTGGACGTCATGCTTGTGCTGCTGGTCATCTTCATGGTCACAGCGCCGATGCTGGATAAGACCGGCGTGGACGTCCAACTCCCCAAAGCCGATGGCAGCAAAACCGGAACCGGCAAAGCCTCCGTGCCGTGGTCGCTGACCATCGACACGACCGGCCATGTCTACATCGCTGGCAAGAAACTACTTCCTGCCGACGTCATAACACAATTGCCGCCGCTCTTGAAAGGACACGAAAAAGACGTGCTCACAATCAACGGCGACGGCCGCTTGTCCTACGAAACGGTGATGAAAGTCGTCGCCATCATCCACCGAGCCGGTATCGATAAAATCAATCTGGCGGTGCAGGGGATCAAGAACTAACCGCGAAGAAACAGCATTTTTTTAACCGCGAATTTGCGCGAATTTACGCGAAAACGGCAACGGCTTTAAGAACGACATCTGTAAAAAAGAAAAGTGGATGAATGCGCCCACTTCAATGCACATTCATCCACTTTAGTTTGTCTTCGCCGTTGTCGTTTTCGCGTAAATTCGCGCAAATTCGCGGTAAAAAAAGCTGTTCGCCGTTCGCTGTTTCGCCGTTATTCCAGCGCTTTCAGCATGGTCTCCGCGACGAGCTTGTTACCCGCTTCATTAAGATGCACGCGGTCGCCGGTCAGCACACCCTTTTCCTTGTTTTCCTTGTTGTGCTCCTTCAGGTAGTCCCAGAACGCCTTACTCAAATCGCACAATGTCAGGCCTTCGTCCTTGGCGACTTTGCGGCTGATGTCGGCATATTCAGCCAGCATCTTGTCCTGCTTGTTTGTACCGTCCGTCTTTTCGCCGATGACGCTGGGTGTGCAGAGAATCACGCGCGCGCCGACGCCTTTGATCTTGCCGATGATGTCCTTCAAACCCGCTTCGAAATCTTCTTTGGTCGTGCCTTTGCCCTTCCCCATGTCCCAGTGCCAGACGTCGTTGATGCCGATGTAAATGAAAACCAAGTTCGGCTTCAAATCGAGCACATCTTTTTGCAGGCGCGCCTGAAGGTTGCCGACTTTGTTGCCGCTGATGCCTTTGTTGATGACCTTGATGCCGAGGTCCTTGTGCTTTTCGTTCAACGTGTTTTGAACGACCGTGATGTAGCCTTTAGGACCGCCGCCGCCCTGCGTGATGGAGTCGCCGAGCATGATGATTTTATCATCTTTTTTCAACGCCGCTGCATCGCCTGCAAACGCCATCGCACCTACCATCAACGTCACTGCTAAACCGATTTGAAACACCTTCATGATACCCTCCCCAATTAAAATGAACGGCCACATGAGCCGATTGTATTGATACCCTTATTGCGTTCGCTCTTGAACTTTGACGTTCAAACCCTTAACTTCGCACGCGACCGAGACGCACGTTCTCGAATGAATCACGTTGAAAGCTGGGATCTTAGAACATGAGCAATGCACTGACTACACCGAAACCAACCCTGCGCGTCGAATTGGGCGACCGCAGTTATGACATTGTGGTTAAACCCGGCGGAATTGCCGACGCTGGCACCGTGATCGGCAGCCTGATCCAGGGTCGGCGCTGTCTCGTCGTGACGGACAGCAACGTCGGACCGAAATATGGCACACTGCTGTCCAGCGCGATGCATAAATCCGGCTTCGATGGCAACACGGTATTACTGCCCCCGGGCGAAGGCGCGAAGACCCTCGACGTCGCCAAAGTACTCTACGACCGCTGCATCGAAGCCAAGCTCGACCGTGACAGCGTGTTGATCGCGCTGGGCGGTGGCGTGATTGGCGATTTGACCGGCTTCATCGCCGCGACGTTTTATCGCGGCATTGCGTTCGTCCAAGTTCCAACGACGTTGCTCGCGATGGTGGACGCAGCCATCGGCGGGAAGACGGGCATCGATCATCCGCAATCCAAGAACGCCATCGGCGCTTTTTTGCAGCCGAAAGTGGTGCTCGTGGATCCGCTGACGCTGATGTCCCTGCCTGATCGCGAATTGAAAGCAGGCTTGGCCGAGGTGATCAAATACGGCATCATCGACGACGCGCAACTCTTCAGCTACCTCGAAGAAAACATCGGCAAGTTGCTGGCCAAAGACACCGAAGCAATGGCGTACGCGATTGAAAAATGCGCGGCCATTAAAGCGCGGATCGTCTCCCAGGACGAACGCGAAACCGCAGGCGGCCCGCGCGCGTTATTGAACTTCGGACACACCTTCGCTCACGCGCTGGAATCGACGACCGATTACAAATCCTATTTGCACGGCGAAGCAGTGGCCGTCGGCATGGTGCTAGCAGCAGAACTATCCGTCGAACTCGGCCTGCTGACCCGCGCCGACCGCGACCGGATCAAAGCGCTGATCGAAAAAGCCGGCTTGCCCACAGCGATGAAATTCGACGATCCCAACACCGACACACTGCACGCGGCGTGTTTCCGGGACAAGAAAGTCGCCGATGGAAAATTGCGCTTCATCGTCACAGAAAAGATCGGCTCGGCGAAAGTGGTCACGGATGTGAAAGATGACATGGCGAAGAAAGTGTGGAACACAGGGCGATAGGAACAGCATGAACACAGCACGCATCATCGTGGCATTGATCGGGATATTTCTGCCGTATGTCGCGCGACTCCCGCGCGGCATGGCGTGGGTCTCTCAATACTTAAACGTCGGCATCGGCGGATTTATTTTCTTTGCCGCGTTGAACGCCATCGCATGGGGCAGCATCATCGGTGTCAGTTATTTTTATAAGCAACCCGTGTCGCTGATTCTCCCAGCACTCTTCGCATTCTGTTTCCTGGCGTGGGCGCACTATTCCCTCGATCTGGCCGCGGACGCGCAATCGGCCATCGCCCTCGTTTTCATTCCACTGTGTGCGTTGCCGCTGGTTGGGATAGGTGGGTTGATTGGGTATTTGATTGATCGGAAGCTGGG
>JBAXUS010000071.1:0-28522 GCA_037129555.1 Planctomycetota bacterium | reverse complement strand
GCGGCCAGGTAGACCACGCCGAACGAAATCCCGGCGAGCACCAACATGCCGCGCATGACGCCCGCGCCGCGCGAGCCGCGCAGGAAGCGCAGCAAGAGGTACAGCACCGCAGCCAGCAGCACGATTTCGACAACCGAAGTCGCGCTGGTAAACGGCATGCCTTGCATGCGGCGGATGACTTCGAAAATGCGATCCACCTTGTTGATGGGACGGCCCTCCCGACTTGCTCAACTTCCTTCTAAACGCTCGAAAGCGTCGAACACGTTTAATGCAGCGGTGTGTCCAGCAACGTCGTGAACGCGGAGAATATCCGCGCCTTTTCGCGCCAGAAATAATCCTGCCGCTATGGATGCCGCGTCGCGCTGGGACGGTGTGCTTTCGCTAGTCAACCGGCCCAAAAATCCCTTCCGTGAAACGCCCGCAATGAGTGGGCATTTTAACACGCGGAAGGTTTCGAATCTTCGCACGATTTCCAAATTATGTTCAAACGTTTTTCCGAATCCAAATCCAGGATCGATCCAGATGCGCTCGCGATTAATTCCAGCGCGTTCGCAGATGCTCAGCCGTTCCTCAAAGAAGCGAAGGATGTCGCCGACCACGTCTGCATACGCAGGCGCGATCTGCATCGTCGCGGGTGTTCCGAGCATGTGCATCACGACGACGCGGCACGTTTTGTGTTGGGACAAAACGCGTATCATTTCGGGATCGGCGTACAGTGCGGAGATGTCGTTGATGATGTCGGCACCTTCAGACAAACAGGCTTCGGCGACGACTGCGCTTTGCGTGTCGATGCTGATTTCAATCTGCGTTTTCGAGCGAAGAATTTTGAGAACAGGAAGGATCCGCGCGAGTTGCTCGGCGGGAGCCGTTCCGGTGCTGCCCGGGCGCGTGGATTCTGCTCCGAGGTCCAAAATCGACGCGCCGCTAGCGACCATTTTCAATGCGTGGTCCACAGCACGTTGCGGGTCGGTGAACTGCCCTCCGTCGGAAAAACTATCCGGCGTGACGTTGAGAATTCCCATGATGCGGGCGGGTTGGGAGCGTTTTAAAGTCATGGGAATTCAGTTGCCCTCATCGGAAACATATCGATTACTTTTTGAAGTTGCTCTGCACGTAATCTGTCATCTATTAGACTATCGCAATGCGGAAAACAGGCGACACCATTCCCGAAGAAAGAATCGCGCGCAATCTGGAGCGCGTTCGTGCGCGCATGGCTGAAGCAGCGGCGAATGCCGGGCGCGATGTGAACGCGATTACGCTGATCGGTGTCACGAAATATTCGACGAACGAGGAGACAGCTGCGCTTGTCCGGCTGGGTGTGATGGACCTCGGCGAATCGCGTGTTCAGGACGCTGAACTCAAGATCGCTGCGCTGGCCGATCCGCGATTGCGCTGGCATTTGATCGGCCATCTTCAGACCAACAAAGCTAACAAAGCCGCGCGGTTATTTCAGACGATTCATTCCATCGATTCGGCGCGCGTCGTCATTGAATTGAATAAAGAAGCCGCTAAAGCCGCAGCGATTCATGGCGCTTCCGATGGGATGATTGAAGGCTATATCGAAATCAACGCGGCGCGCGAGGCGAACAAATTTGGATTGCCCCCGGAACATGACGTCTTGATTGAAATCCTGAAACAATGCAGCGAGTTGAAATCGATTCGGATTGTGGGCGTGATGGGCATGGCACCTTACGCGGATGATCCGGAGCCTGCGTCGCGGCCTGTCTTCAAGCGATTACGAGAATTGCGCGATGAGGCAAACGCGGCGAAGGTGTACTCGCACACGATGACCGAGTTGTCGATGGGCATGACGCAGGATTTTCACATTGCGATTGAAGAGGGCGCGACGAAGGTACGAGTCGGTTCGGCGTTGTTCGAATGATTGGAAAATTGTTCGTACGCCGCATATACTTTAGCGTTGACTGCTGCATCTAAAAAGGGGAGGGGCCGTTGGATCACGCGACGAAATTGAACACATTGATGGCAGGACGGACGCTGGGCTTGCTGGGCGCCGGGAACATGGCCGAGGCGCTGGCGAGCGGAATTATTAAATCCGGAGCCATCGCGGCACGGCACGTCATCGCGAGCGATATTTCGCCCGATCGGCGTGCGCTGTTTCAAACCAACCTTGGCGCGCGCGCAACGGAAGACAATCTCGCGGTATTGGCCTCGGGCGACATTCTGGTCCTGTGCGTCAAGCCTCAAATGGTGGCGACGGTTTTGGCGCAAGTGGCTCCCGCGTTTGAAGTAGAGCGGCATGTACTGGCGTCGATTTGTGCGGGCGCTTCGACGGCGCGGCTCGAATCACTTTTGCCGGCGGGAGCGCGAGTGGTTCGCGTGATGCCGAACACGCCGATGCTCGTTGGGTTCGGAGCCAGCGGCGTGGCAGCCGGAGCAAACGCGACGACTCAGGACGTCGAGACAATTGAAGCGCTTTTTGCGACGGCCTCGATGACGGTACGCGTCGACGAAAAGATGATCGACGCGGTGACAGGTTTGTCGGGCAGCGGACCGGCGTATCTTTTTTATCTCGTCGAAGCGATGATCAGCGCCGGAATTGACGAAGGCTTTTCGCCCGAGCAAGCGCGCGCGCTGGCCGTGCGGACGGTGTCGGGTGCGGCGAAGATGCTGGAACAATCGAACGATTCGCCCCAGGAATTGCGGCGGCGCGTCACGAGTCCGAATGGGACGACGCAGGCCGCGATTGAGATGATGGACGCAGGGGATGTCAAAGCAAAAATCTCGGCCGCCGTGCGACGGGCCGCTGAGCGCAGCCGGGAATTGGGGAAGTAACATGACGTGAAAGTGGCGGCGCTTTTGCCGCTGATCAAGGCGCACCCGGACACAAGAACATGCCGCGAATTGTGGTCGAACGTGGAAGTGAGAAGGGATTGAGCTACACGTTCGATGCGCCCGATGGCACCGTGGTGGTGGGTCGTTTGCAAAGCTGCAATCTGGTCATCACTGACCCGTTGGCGTCGCGGCGGCATTTCAGTATTTCACATACAAATGGTGTGTACTCGCTGAGTGATCTGGGCGCGCACAACGGTACATTTGTGAACGGACGGAAAGTCGAAGGCACTGTTCCGCTTCCGTTCGGCGCGGCGATTCGCGCGGGCGAAACGCTCTTTAATTTTGTCTCCGAACGCGATGCGGATAAAGGTGCGCTCGCCGGGAAGAAAATCGGCGGCTATCAGTTGGTCGAGCGGCTCGGCGTCGGCGGCATGGGCGAAGTGTACAAGGCGGTGCAGTTGTCGCTGGGACGCCAGGTCGCGTTGAAAATTCTGTCCCCGGAACTCACCAGCGACCGCACATTCGTCGAACGCTTTTTGCGGGAAGCGCGTGCGGCCGGGCGCTTGAATCATCCCAACATTGTCCAGGTCCACGACTCCGGCGAACAGCAGGGCATCTACTATTTTTCGATGGAATACGTGGACGGCGGATCGGTGCAGGACCTGATCACGGGCGGTCGGAAATTGTCCGAGACGCGCGCGACGGAGATCGCTTTGCAATCCGCGCGGGCGTTGGATTACGCGCAGAAAGTCGGGATCGTTCATTGCGATGTGAAGCCGGATAATTTGATGTTGACGGCGTCGGGCGATGTGCGACTCGCGGATCTCGGCATCGCAAAACAGACCAACGAAAAAGGCTCGGCGGACCAATTGGATGGCGTCTTCGGTTCGCCTCATTATATGGCACCCGAACAAGCGCGGGGATTGCAACTGGATCACCGTTCGGATTTGTATTCGCTCGGCGTCACGTATTACCGCATGTTGCTGGGGCGCGTTCCGTTCAATGGAAAAGACGCGAAAGAGATCATGGAGCGGCAGGTCTTCGACGAACCTGAAGCGCCACAAAATATCGACTCGACGCTCGCGCCGATGATTTATACGATCCTCGACCGGCTCCTACGCAAGCGTCCCGGCGAGCGCTATCAGGGCGCGGCAAATCTGATTGTGGATTTGGAGATTGCGCTGGAGCAGACGAAGAATGGTGTGCCGACCGGGCGTTTTTCTCGGACACCGATTCCCGGAAAACGCGTAAAAGCTCCGAAAAAACCGTGGCGATAAGTTACGCGCCGCGCAATTTCAGCACGGCATAATAAACGAGCGCGGCTAAGGCTGCTGCTGCGATCAACACCCACACCGGCGGCATGGGTTTTTCTTTAGGCTCGTCGTCGTCGAGCGGTAATCCTTGTTTCGCTTCGAGTGCGGCGGCTGTCGCTTCGGCCAATTTGTTTGCGGGAATTTGCGTTTGTTGGGATTCACGGATCATCTGCTGCATGACAGCACCGCGGAACTTGCTCGTGCCTTTGACGCCGTCCCAATGGCGGACGATTTTCTTCAATCCCTGCAATCGTGTTGATTCCGTGACGCAGCGCGTACATTCGGTCAAATGCCGCTCAATGGACGCACGAACCGGCTCATCGATTTCACGGTCGACATATTCGGACAGCAGATCCCGGCACTCGTCGCAGGTGATTGCTTTAATTGGAGTTGCTGTGCCGATGTCCGCCATCTCGTTTCTTTCCAAGTGACCGCCGGAGTCCTGTCAAAACAGCCTCTGATAGTGTAACCGGTCTATTGCTTTCGAAGTCACTCGCTCAAAAAACAATCGGCCCATTTCTGACTAACCCGCGATTAATTCTGCGGTGAACGTGTACTGCTTTATTTTCCGCCTTGAAGCATTTTCAATGTCTCGCGCAGTGTCTCGCGAGCACGCTTCACGCGCATTTTAATCGCGCTGACAGACACTTCCAAAATCTCTGCGATGTCCTGATATTGCATCTCATGGTACTCGACCATGACCAGTGTCGTGCGCTGATCAGGTGGAAGATGCTCGATGGCTTTGCCGATCAAATCCTGTGCTTCGGCGCGTTCCATGTCATTCAACGGTGATGACGAATCGGAGGCAATGCGGTCCACGATGCGAGAGCCATCTGGATCGGAACCTGCTGGCTCATCGAGCGACAGCGTGTTTCGCAACTTGCCTTTTTTCAACTCGTTGATGCACAGATTCGCCGCGATTTTGTAAAGCCAGGTCGTAAATTTCGCGACCGGCAAGTAGCGTTTGGCGTTGCGAAAAACGCGCATGAATGTTTCCTGCGCGATGTCTTCGGCGGCTTCACGATTGCGCAGAAATGCGTAGCAAAACGTGATCACGGGCGTCTCATATCGCGTGAGCAATTCTTCAAACGCGTGATGCCCGCCCTGAGCGAGTTCCTGCATCAGCGCTTCGTCGGTGGGGCGCCCCGGGGATTTCTCCACTGCGCGCGGCACCTCCACTTTGACACTCTCCGCGCTTTCAGACATGCAGTGCGATTTCCTTCGTCGAATTTTGGAAAACAAAATAAAGTCGATGACGTATTGGCTACGTCTTTTTTACCGCGCGGATTGCATGCGGGTCACTTGAAACAGTTGCAATTGCGCTCAATCGATTAAGTAGATGCAGTCTACGCCGAAAAAGTCGAATCGCAACCGCGCATCGAGAGGCTTTTATTTTTTCATCTCGGCAGGCTTGGCCGGAGTCACTTCAATCTTCACAAGCCCTTCGATGTCCTTCAGCATCTTCTCCATTTTGTTGAGCGTGTCGCCAAAGTCTTTGCGCTTTTCTTCGTCTGTGTATTTCAATTCTCCGAGCTGTTTGCGACCTTCGCCGACCATGGTTTGAGCGTCTTTAAAAAGGTTCTGCAAGCGCACGCGCTCGGTATCAATTCCGCGCAACGTGTATTCCACCCGGCGGCGGGCGTCATCAAAACCCTGCGCTTCACGCTGTTTTTCAAGGGCTTCGAGAATCGTCGGATCCGTGGGTTTTTCTTCGGGCGTGGCTTGAATCTGGCGCATCGCACTCGCCGCGCGAAGCAGTACTTCCGGGCGGTCGATGTCGGAGATTTGTTGCAACGCTTCGAGCGCCGGGCGGCCGATGGCGACGAGCGCTTTTTCGGCGAGCTCGCGTTTTGTGGCGTCGTCGCTCTGCAAATCTTTAATGAATCCCGCGACCTTTTCACCGGCTTCGTCCGCGTCGTACGACCAGCCTTGAACATACACGACGCCGGATTTGTCGCCGTTCATGATGATGATATCCATCGCGCGAATGTCGCTCAGCGGTTCAATCGTCGCACCATATTTCCATGCGGACTTTTCGGTTTTCCAATCCGTCGAGCCCACATCGAATTCGAGCGCGTTCCAGCCTTTTTTCAAATCGGCCACTTTCGATTCATGCCATTTGTATGCCGGTGTCGTTGAAACAGCGATGGCAACCTGAGGCGGTTTTTCGTCCGACGAGTACACATTCAGTCGGATTTTACCTTTCGGTTTCAGACCGAAATGTGTCACGTGTTTGAACGCTGATTTATCTTTCGGTCCGCCTGTGTAGAGGACTTGAAGGACCTTCATCAAACCACTGGTTTGCGTCTCAATCGCGCCGGGATTGCCCCACGCTTCAATCGTCCATTGCCCGACTTCCATGCCGGGATCAGCCTTGACCGGGTTGGGCGGAATATCCGCAGCAAGCGCGTTCGTCATCAATACGATTGCGGCGAGAACAAAACTGATTCGGAGCATAATCGGAATTCCCACTGTAATAAGAGGAGTGCAGATCGGTATTTTAAGCAATACACCGAGCGGATGCAAAGGCAGTCACACGTTTTCAAATGAGTTCCCCGAAAATCGTGACAACCAAGGACTATTCGTGAAAACGGCAACTGAGAACAGCAACGGCGAACGGCTTTTTTTTTACCGCGAATTTACGCGAATTTACGCGAAAACGGCAACGGCTAGGGAATGGGGGAAGGGACGGAAAAGTTTGGTTTGCATGTGGGGGGGACTGTGTGCCCCAAAGGCCCCATCCCCTATTTTCGTCCATTCCGCCCTTTTCGCGTTCAATTGCCCCTGCTGTTGCCGTTCCCCTAAAAGCCGTTGCCGTTTTCGCGTAAATTCGCGTAAATTCGCGGTAAAAAAAGCTGTTCGCTGTTTGCTGTTCACACGCGGTCGCCCCACTTGCGCCGCGCTGATTTTCTCGTATGATTTCCTTCTTCATCTTCAATAGGTTCGAACAGACGCGGGAGTGGTAGAGCATGGCACACGAAAGCAATTCTAAGAGTTCGATGACGACGGGCGGCATGGGGCGCGCACCGAATCGCGCGATGTTGCGTGCGGTCGGTTTTCTCGATGATGATTTCTCCAAGCCGATGGTCGGCGTCGCATCCCTTCACAGCGACATCACGCCCTGCAATGCGCATCTCGACCGACTTGCGCGCAAAGGCATCGAAGGCATCCGCGCCGGTGGTGGAGTTCCCCAGATTTTCGGTGCGCCGACGGCCAGCGACGGAATCATGATGGGCCACAAAGGTATGCGCTACTCGCTCGTCTCGCGCGAAGTCATCGCGGACAGCATTGAAGTCGTCAGCGGCGGCATGAACCACGACGGCCTGCTCGCGTTCGGCGGCTGCGACAAGAACATGCCCGGCTGCGTGATGGCTATGGCGCGCCTCAATATTCCCAGCGTGTTTGTCTATGGCGGCAGCATTCTTCCCGGCACGGCAGAGAACGGCGCGGACCTCGACATCGTCTCGATTTTCGAAGCGGTCGGTCAGTTCCAGGCTGGGAAGCTCGACGAAAAAGGCGTCTACAAAATTGAAAGTGAATCGTGCCCGGGCGCAGGCTCGTGCGGCGGGATGTACACGGCGAACACGATGAGTTCTGCGATTGAAGCGATGGGATTGTCGCTGCCGTATGGCGCGAGCAATCCGGCGGTCAGCGCACACAAAGAACGCGAATCGTTCATGGCCGGAAAAGCGTTGATTAATCTCATTGAAAAGAACATCCGCCCACGCGATTTGATCACGCGCAAGTCGCTCGAAAACGCGTACACATTTGTGCTCGCGCTGGGCGGCTCGACGAATGCGGTGTTGCATTTGATGGCGATTGCGCACGAAGCGGAAGTCGAATGGTCGCTCGCCGATTTCGACCGCCTCGGCGCAAAGGTCCCACATCTCGCGGATCTGAAGCCGGGTGGTCGCTACGTCATGAACGATCTGCATCGCGGCGGCGGTACACCAGCGGTGTTGAAAGCGCTGCTCGACGCCGGTTTCCTTCATGGCGATTGCATGACCGTTACAGGCAAAACGCTCGCCGAAAATCTCCAGGGCATCACGAGCATTTACAACCGTAAGCAGGTCGTCGTCAAGCCGATTGACGCGCCGATGCACCCGACCGGCCATATCGTTGTGCTGCACGGAAATCTCGCGCCAGAAGGTTCAGTCGCGAAAGTCGCGGGCTTGAAAAAGCGCAGCATCACCGGCCCGGCGAAAGTTTACGACAGTGAAGAAGAATGTTTCGACGCGATCCAGAAGCGCAAGATTCAGCACGGTGACGTCGTCGTGATTCGAGGCGAAGGCCCCGTCGGCGGCCCCGGCATGCGCGAGATGCTGGCGGTGACTGCAGCGCTCGTCGGCCAAGGTTTAGGCGACAGCATCGGGCTGATCACAGACGGTCGCTTCTCAGGCGGAACGCACGGCTTGGTCGTCGGCCACATCTCGCCTGAAGCATGGGTCGGTGGTCCGATCGGGTTGCTGAAAGACGGCGACATGATCACGATTGACGCCGAAACGAAGAGCCTCAACGCAGCGCTTTCGGATGCGGAATGGGCCGCGCGCAAAGCGGCGTGGGTCAAACCCGAAATCCGCGAAAAGCGCGGCGTCCTGGCGAAATACGCGCGGACGGTGAGTTCGTCGAGCAAGGGTGCGGTGACGTGGTAATAAAGGTTTAACGGAATAGGAATCACGGAGCGGGATGCCGCTCCGTGATTTATTAATGCCATCACGAAGCGCGGAATCGGAACGCCCATGAAATCCATAGCAACGTTCCTCATCGTCATGTTGAGTTTTGAACTGTTCGCTGCGGACGCTCCCGCCGCACCCGGTGTTGTCTCCTTCGAATTCATATACGAAACCGCGCCATTCCCGAGCTGTCACGCGTCTACGCTCGTCGAGACGAAATCCGGCTTGGTCGCGGCGTGGTTTGGCGGGACGCGTGAAGGGGCGAAGGATGTTTGTATTTGGTCGTCGCGGCATATTGATGGGAAGTGGACTGCGCCCGTTGAAATCGCATCCGGCGCGCAGAGTGAAAACACCCGTGAGCCGTTATGGAATCCGGTGCTCTTTCAACCCACTCAAGGCCCTCTGATGTTCTTCTATAAAATGGGCCCGTCGCCGTCCACATGGTGGGGCATGTTGAAAACGTCGACGGATGACGGAAAGACATGGAGCACCGGCGAGAAACTCCCGGACGGCATTTTCGGTCCCATCAAAAACAAACCGATCGAACTCAAGAACGGCGATATTCTCAGCGGAACCAGTACCGAAACGAACGGTTGGCGCGTTCATTTCGAACTGTCGCCTGATGCTGGCAAGACTTGGAAAAAAGTCGAACCTACAGCGGACACTGCTGGAAAAAATGGCGGACCGATCAACGCGATTCAACCCAGCATTTTGACACTCACGGACGGGCGATTGCTTTCAATTGGGCGGACAAAAGAAGGGTCGCTTTTTCGGACGTTTTCGTTGGACAATGGAAATTCGTGGTCTCCTCTGGCGTTGACGCAAATGCCCAATCCGAATTCGGGGACCGATGCCATGACGCTGAAAGATGGTCGGCATCTGCTCGTCTACAACCACACGCTAAAGGGCCGCTCACCGCTGAATGTCGCGATTTCGAAGGACGGACTGACATGGTCTGCGGCATTGGTGCTGGAGAGCAATTCGGGCGAATACAGCTACCCATGCGTGATTCAATCCAGCGACGGAAAAGTTCACATCGCCTACACGTGGCACCGAACACACATCAAACACGTCATCATCGATCCGGAGAAATTAGAACTCAAGCCCATTGAAAACGGCGTCTGGCCAAAATAAAACGGTGCTGTTACTTTGACGACCGCCCCGAAATCGTCCCGAAATCACTGCTCGTCGACGTCGCGAAACTGACTTCTGCGAGCACCGAAAAAGTCATGGAGCCGACAAGCATGTCGACTTGAATGAATCGCGCGACGCTGGTCTGTCCAGTCTCGTCTGCACGAACGGACACCGTGATTCCTTCAGCATCGAAGCCTTGAATATCCAGATTGGACGTGTTCATCGTCATGCTGATCTTCGCCGTCTCCGTTCCCGTAGCAACGCCGTTCGGAAGTTTCGGAACAGTTAGCCGGTAACGCGTCATGTACCCATTCGCACTGGGCCCGACAAATTTTCCTTTTTCATTCAAATGAACCGAATCAATCACAGTACCCAGGCTGACTTGGATATCATTACCCAGAGGATTTTTCGGCATGTAGCCTGCCGGCAACGTAAACGTTCCATTGAAAATAACTTTGTCCGCACTCGTTGACGTAAACAGAAATTTCCCGGTCATGTTCGTAAACGTGATGGCGGCATCTGCGTTGGCGTCGCGCGGAGAACCTACGGAATCATGCTGCGAGACCATCGACGACGCAATGTCCGCTGCGCTGATCGCAATGGTCTTGCGCACTTTTCCGACCATGGCTGCGGACCCATTGAGCGCCCATGATTCCGCGACGTAAATGCCCGGAATTGTAAATGTGTTGCCGATGGTCAGGCCCATTTGCGGTGCGCGAATTTGCGACCCTTTGCGGTCCATGATCATCGTTTGAGCGTTCGATGCCCCAGGAATATTCGCGACGCCCAAATCCACATTCACTACGCCGCCCCCCATCTTCGTGAGCCTCGAAATTGCGCCATTGCGTGAGTTGACGACATACCCTTTTCCAACGATCACGTAGATGTGCGTCTCAGCGACTTCGGCTGGTCCGACAATGGTCAAGCGGGCTGTGTAAACGCCGTCGGCTGTGTACGTATGCGAGACGCCGCTTTTCAGCATCTGAGCGAACGTGGATCCGGTGACGCGGAGCGGTGGCGTGAAGTCGCCGAAATGCAGCTCGCCTCGATTGGGTCCTGTGAAATTGTTGAGCGAAATGGTCGCGGTGATTTTAACAGGCGTGTTCGCCACCGTGGGATTGGGATTCGCGCGAACGTAGAAAAAACGCGTCGGTGGTTTCAGCGGATTCGGAGGCGGCGTGATGACGCCCAGAAAAAGCCGTCCGTTTTTGCCTGCAACCGCATCGAACGTTCCGGTGATGTTGGCCGAATACGTGTTGCCATTGAACGTGATGGACTCGTTCAACGTGATCGGTTGTGCGGAGGCATTGACGTTCGCGACGCCAGCGCCACTGAACGTCGTCAGGACGTTGTCATAGAGCGAATTCAGAGAGAACACGAAGCCTGATCCGCTGTCATGCAGTTCAAACAAATCCGGCGTCCCAACCGCGACGCCTTGAGCGTTCAAGGTGTACGAGCGCATGAATCCGCTGACGTTGACGCTCACGGTCAAGCCGTTCAAATTCAGATTGGGAGTCGATGGAAATCCCCCGACAATGAACAGCTTTCCCGCGTTAGGATTATTGAAATCAACGAAGACACTGGCCCCGCCGCCGGTCAGTGGCAGAGACGCGGAATGGGCGTTCGATACCGTGAACAACAGTGCGAACGCCAGGATCATTGCGGCGTTCTGAGTAATCGTGCGAACCATGTGACCTCCTAAAAACGGCGTTACGACACCAATCCACTGTTTAAAAATGATTCTGCAATGGGCAGATCTTCGGGCTGTGTGACTTTGAAATTGGATGAACTCGATTCGACCAGCGCGACGGCATGATTGAAGTGTTCACAGATCGAAGCGTCATCGGTAAATTCAACGCTGCCAGCTTCACGAGCGATGCGCTCAAAACAGTCGAGGATCAACGCACGACGAAAAACCTGTGGCGTCTGAGCCTGCCACAATCCGGCGCGCGGGACAGTGGTTTCGATAACAGTGTCCGCTCCAGTTCGCTCCCTCTTAATGGTGTCGCGCACACGGCAGGCGAGGATCGCGCCACCCATCTCAGCCGCACGCTCACAGACGAGAGCGAGCGCCTCCTGCTGCGGAAACGGTCGAGCCGCATCGTGGATCAAAACAAGTTCGGCGTCCGAGCGAGTAGCTTTCAATCCGTTGAATACAGAGTCCTGGCGTCGCGCCCCGCCATCAGCAGTATCAACCCGAACGCGGGCCGGTAAATCCGCGAGGTCTGCGCATTCAAGCGCCATGGCTCGATCATCCGGTCGCGTGACAAGAACGATCTGTTCAAGTTGTGGCAGTCGCGCAAGTGCCGCAAGCGTCCATGACAAAATCGGCTTGCCACGCAGCGTCAAATAAGGCTTGCGAACGTTGCCGCCCATTCGTGAGGACGATCCCGCCGCGCACACAATCGCGGCATAAGGACCGCGCATTTTTGGTTCTGTTGTCATGTCGTCTCGCAAGCCGCTGGTGTTGGGGATTAAACGCAAAGACGCAAAGTCACAAAGGCGCTAAGAAACAATTTTTAAGGTATACGACACATTTGTCCTAAGTGTCCTATTCTTCTTCTCTCCTCTGCTGTTCCTCTGTGTCCTCTGTGCCCTCTGTGGTTTAATCGATTTTACGATTTTACAAAATTCGACAGGATCGCCAACCCGGCGCGCTGGCTTTTTTCAGGATGGAACTGGACGCCCATCACGTTCCCTCGTCCGGCGCTGGCGCAGAATTTTCCGCCATAATCACTCCAAGCGAGCACGTCCGCAGGATCATCCGGCTGGGCGTAGAAACTATGCACGAAATAGACGTGTGTGCCCATCGGCAGATTCGCGAAGAGCGCGTGACGGTTTTCGGCGTCAGTGTAGCTAAGCGAATTCCAGCCGATCTGCGGAATTTTTAGGCCGGTCGATTTGCCATATTCCGGTCCGCTGAATTTCTTGACGGTGCCTTTGAGCAGCCCCAGCCCGGCGGTGTTCGGCGCTTCCTCGCTGCCTTCGAACAACATCTGCAAACCGACGCAGATTCCGAGCAACGGTTTGCCCGCGTGGACTTCCTTTAAAAGCGGCTCAATAAATCCGTGCTCGCGCAGTCGGTCCATGCACTCACCGAACGCGCCGACGCCAGGCAGCACAATCTTGCGCGCGGAAGCCAGTGCCTTCGGATCGGTGGTCAGCGCCGCGTCGAATCCCAAATGCTGAAACGCCTTTTCAGCACTCCGTAAATTCCCAACACCGTAGTCAATGATCGCAATATCCATGCGCGCAGTTTAACCGATCCGGGCCAAAAATGTAGCGCCGCCGGTGGAATTTTTGATCATATCAAGGCGTTCATTTCTTCCCCAAAAACACGCGCTCAAATTCCGGAAGAATCACGTCCTTCGCCCCGACCGCGGATGGATGAATGCCGTCGGGAACGAGTTTGCTGAATTGCTTCGCATCTTTGTCCTGGATCGCTTTCCAATTCGTATAATGGTCGATCAGCAGCAGTTTCCGCTCGGCGGCGATGTCGCGGTAGACCTGATAATAATCATTCACTTTATCGCCGCGCTTGGCCGCACCGTCGCCCGCCGCACAGTTCATCGTCATCAGTATGATCTCACAATTCGGCAGACTTGTGTGAATCGCGTCGAGCATCTTCGTCACGTTCGCGCGGCAGTCGGCGATTGAAATGTTGAAGCGCAGGACGGCGTCGTTGATCCCGAATTCAATCAGCACGGCATCAGGTTTTTTGTCGATCACGCGCGTTTTCACATTTTGTAGACCCCAGGACGAATGTTGCCCGGATTGAGCGCTGTTGATGATCGTGAACAGGCCGGGATGTTTGGTGTTGAATGTGTCTTGCAGTTGCTTCACCCACGCGCCAGCGGCGGTCAGACTCGTGCCGTAGACGACAAGCGTCTGCTTCTTTCCAGTGTCGAGCGCTTTCACAAACGCAACACCGGTTTCCGCTCCGTGAGAATTCAATGCAATAGCCAGCGCCAATACGACCCAGTTGAGTAAACGACGTTTCAAAGTCCGACTCCTTAATAATGAGAATCACTTCCGCAGAATTGACTACGCCGCAGCCGCGTTGAGTGGAGAACTGTTATTAAGTTTGAAGGCACAAGATTTGCATCCGTCACAGATGTAAATCCATTGCGGGAATTTGTTGCGTGGATTGTGTGTTGCATTTCGTCGCGTGTGACGATAAAGGTACCCGTATGAACCGTTTGATTTCAACATGCCTCTTGGCGCTTGCAGTCCTGCAGGGAGTGATCCCGGCAGACCACTGCATTTTGAAATTGGCGGGGATTTGCTGCTGCGAAGCAAAGGCGAAAAAGTCAGACGACGCGCCGTCATGTTGCCACGCAAAAAAAATGTCCGAGTCGAATTCGCATTCACCGGATTGCCCACTTCACGACAATCAGCGTAAGCCGTGCTGCGCATACACACCAGCGAACGGGATTGAAGCGGCTGTTCAGCAACTGCCTGCGCATGATACGCATTCTGATTGCATGACGTCGGCGTATGGTGCTGATGCACAGACCTCTTCGGCCCGCGCAACAGGATTCGTGATCGCACCCCGTGGCCACGATTCTCCCCAGCCGTTTGATGTCCCAACCTACCTACGCGTCCACTCGTTCCTCATCTGATTATTCAGCACATCACGCAAATGCTTGAGCGAATCCAATTTCGCCTCGTGTCGTCGTGTCGTTCGTTTGCGCATCGCTGAATTTTTAAAATGAGGAGACCTATCATGAGCACTCAAAAATTATCCCCTGAGACCGTCCCGGCGCGACTGCCTGATTTAAGCATCTTGTCGCACGGCGCACATTCGGACAGCGCCTATAACGCGGCGTCAACAGTACCTGTTCCGGCGACGCGCTGGAAAACGCGCGTACTGCTACCCGCCGTGATTCTCTTGAGTTTCGCAGGCGTGTTGGGCTACGCATTACGTGATGCGATTCTTCCTGCGACAACGGTTCGTACCGTGCCGGTCGTCGTGAAAATGGCGGCGGGCGGGGACGCCTCAGGCGTCGTCGCTCAAGCAGCCGGATGGGTTGAACCAGACCCCTATCCGATCTATGTGTCAGCGCTCGCGGACGGCATCGTGAAAGAAGTCTTGGTGCTCGAAGGCCAGCGCATCAAAGCGGGCGATGTCGTCGCGCGATTGATCGATGAAGATGCGAAATTGGATCTCGAATTTGCCGAAGCGGAGTTGCATCATCATGAGCACGACATCTGCGAATACACGGCGAATGTAAAAGCAGCGCAAGCGGAGTGGGACCATCCGACGGAGCGCAATCGTGCGATCAAAGCAGGCGAAGCCATGCTGGCTCAATCGCGCGCGGACCTGGCGGCGAACGCGTTTGATGTCGCGTTGGAGAGCGCGAAATTAAAGGAGCTTGAAGACCAATACCGGCGCGAAAATTTAGCGGCGGATTCGAAAGCAATTTCTGAAGGCCAGCGTGTGCAGACGGGTTTGAAACTCGAAACGCAGCGCGCGGCATTAAAGGTCGCTGAAGCCAAACGACCCGCGCTGGAAGCAAAGTTGGCTCAGCAGCAAGCGGATCTCGTGGCCGCTCAGGAAAATTTGCGATTGCGAATTCAAGAAGGGCGAGCGGTCGATGAAACGAACGCGAAATTGGCGGCAGAACGGCACACGGTGGAGACCGTTCGTGTGAAGCGCGATCAGGCAAAATTGCGCGTGAAGCGGATGGAAGTTCGTTCCCCTGCCGACGGTGTGGTGATGGAGCGCATGACGGAGCCAGGCGCGAAATTGTATGTGAATATGAACGAACGAAATTCATCGCAGGCTGCGAAGCTGTATGATCCGAAGAAACTCCAAGTGCGCGTGGATGTGCCATTGATTGATGCGTCGAAAGTGGGCGCGGGACAGCGCGCGCGGATCACGGTCGAAGTATTGCGCGACATCGTCTTTGAAGGCGAGGTCACACGCGTGTCGCATCAGGCAGACATTCAGAAAAACACGTTGCAAGTGAAAGTCGCGATCAAAGATCCGCGCGATGAATTGCGTCCGGAAATGCTGGCGCGCGTTCAATTTCTCGCGATTGAAAAAACAGATGGAAAATCGAAAGAACCGAGCCAGCGATTGTTCGCGCGTGAGAATCTTATTCGTGTTGCCAACGGTAGCGCTACTGCGTGGATTGTCGACAAAGGCAAGAACGTCGCGATCCGACGTACCGTGGTGCTGGGAACTATAAAGCAGGATGGCTGGATCGAAGTCCTGTCAGGATTAAATCCCGGCGACGCTGTGATTGATGAAGACACAACGCGTTTTGTTGAAGGACAACGCGTGAAGCTTGAAGAAGCGGCAGCGCCTGCAAACGAACCCGCCACAACTCCGGCTCCGAGCACCGAACACAAACACTAACTCTGTTCCGTTGGCAGCATTGAACGGACAAACGGCACATCACATTCATAGGAATTTAAATCATGGCATTTATCGAATGTAAAAAATTGACGCGCTCGTTTTACAAAGGCGACACGGTGATCACGCCGCTGAAAGACCTCGATCTCAACATCGAAGAAGGCACGTTCCTCGCCTTGATGGGACCCTCTGGCAGCGGAAAAACGACGTTGCTGAATTTGATCGCCGGGATTGACAGCGCGACGTCCGGGAGCCTGAAAATCGGCGGGATTGAACTGACTCAAATGCCGCGTTCGAAACTCGCGTCCTGGCGCGCGGACACGATTGGATACATCTTTCAGCTCTATAATCTCGTCCCGGTTTTGACGGCGTACGAGAACGTGGAGCTGCCGTTGCTGCTGCATGATTACAGTAAAAAAGAGCGCCACGCGAAAGTATCGTTGGCACTGGAACTCGTCGGTCTTTCGGATCGGTATGATCATTATCCTCGGCAATTGAGCGGCGGCCAAGAGCAGCGCGTGGCGATTGCGCGGGCGATTGTCGGCGATCCGAAAATCATCGTCGCCGACGAACCGACCGGCGATCTCGACGCCACGGCTGCCGCCGCAACGATGGCCATGCTCAAGCGTCTCAACGTTGAATTCAAAAAGACAATGATCATGGTCACGCACGATCCCAAGACGGCGGCAGTCGCACAGAAAACGCTGCACTTGGAAAAAGGCCAGTTGATCGAAAGCACAGACCTCGCCCACGCGGCCTAACGACTCTCATTAAAGGAGCGGCGGCAATCCTGCCGCCGTGTGACGTTCGATTTTTTCAAAGGGCCTAAACCATGGTCTCTCTCAAGTTTATTCCGTTCGCGCTGAAACAAATCGCGCGGCGCCCGGCGCGAACACTGCTGACCATCTGCGGTGTAGCGACGGCGATGTTTTTATTTTGCGCCATTCAATCCATGCAACAAGGCATGAAGGACGCCGCCGAAGCGAACGCAGCCGAGACGACACTGATCGTCTATCGCGAGAATCGCTTCTGCCCGTTCACGAGCAAATTGCCCGAGCGCTACGAAGGGCGGATCATTGCAGTCCCCGGCGTGAAAAGTGTGCTGCCGATGAAAATCATCGTCAGCAACTGCCGCGCGAGTCTCGACGTGATCACGTTTCGCGGCGTGCCTGCTGACAAATTCACGGCCCAGAGCCAGTCTCAATTCCGCATACTCTCCGGTTCGATTGACGAGTGGAATCGGCGCAGCGATGCGGCGTTGATCGGCGAGACGATGGCGACTCGTCGGAAGCTGAAAGTTGGTGACCGATTCGACGCCAACGGCGTGGTGTCGACGGTCGCGGCCATCGTCGATTCGGACGAGGCGCAGGACAAAAATACGGCATATGTTCATCTCGACTTTTTGCAACGCGCCGCAGCGATCAAATCCGTTGGCATTGTCACAGAGTTCATTGTGAAAGTGAACGACCCGAAAGATATGGATGCGGTCGCGCGCAAGATTGACGCGGAGTTCGCGCATGACACGGAGCCGACGCAGACGCGTTCGGAGAAGGCGTTCGTCGCGCGGGCTGCTGGCGATCTATTGGAACTCGTCGGCTTCACGCGCTGGCTGGGATTGGGCTGTGTGTTCGCGGTGCTGGCGTTGGTTGCAAACACAGTCGTGATGTCGGTGCAGGACCGTGTGCGCGAACACGCCGTGCTACAAACGCTGGGATTCACCGGAAATCTCATCGCGCGGCTGATCATTCTGGAAGGCGCGATTGTGAGTTTGGCCGGAGGAATTCTCGGCGCGGGGCTCGCAGTTTTAGCGCTGCGTTTGGGCGGTGTGTCGCTTTCAACAGAAGGCGTGAACGTCAACTTTTCGGCGAGCCCCAAGATACTCATCACGGGATTGTTGGTCTCGCTTGCGCTGGGAATTGTGGCCGGTTTGGTGCCAGCGTGGCAGGCATCCCGCAGCGACATTGTCGAATCATTCCGTTCGATTTAACGCAGCACATGTGAGGAGTGACGACGATGAAATTAATACCTTGGGATTACGCAGTTCGCAATTTGGGACGCAACAAAACGCGGTTGGCGATGAGCCTGGGTGGTAGTGCGCTGGTGGCCTTGTTGATCCTCGCAGCTGCGGCGTTTGTGCGCGGAATGGAACGGAGCATGCGGGTCAGCGGGAACGATAAGAATGTATTGCTGATCGGAGCGGGGAGCGAAGAGAGCCTGGAGCGGAGCGAAATTGGCAACGGCGTCGCAAGCATCGTCTCGGCCAGCGTCCCGGGAATCAAGACGCAACTGGGCGTTCCGTACGTGTCGCCGGAAGTGCAGATGGCCGCGTTGATTCGACTTCAAAAAGACGACAAAGAAACGTGGCTGTCGCTGTTTCGCGGAATGACCCCGGCCGCATTTCTGGTTCATCCTCAAGTGCGAATAACGGAAGGCCGCGCGCCGGGATCGAACGAGATTTTGGTCGGGCGTTTGGCGGCGGCGCGCATGAGCGTTCCAGATTCGTCGCTTGCCGTTGGAAAAGTGATTTGGTTTGACGGCCGAGCCTGGACTGTCAGTGGGCGATTTGAAGCGCCAAACACCGTGATGGAAGCGGAGATTTGGAGTCCGTTGAAAGACCTGCAAATCGCGACGCGGCGCGACAACGTGTCCACCGTCGTGATGACGTTGGACGATGCCGAGATCGATGACGTGAAAGTGTTCTGTCAGCAACGCCTGGATTTGGAATTGGTGGCGGTCAGTGAGACAGAGTATTACGCCAAGCTCGCACAATTTTATCGGCCCGTGCAAGGCATCGTGTGGATCACGGCGCTGTTGATTGCGCTGGGTGGATTGTTCGGCGGGCTGAACACGATGTACGCTGCGTTTGCGGCGAGGACGCGGGAGCTGGGGATGTTGCAGGTTCTTGGATACGGTCGTTTCGCGCTGATCGCGAATTTGATGCAGGAGTCCTTGATCGTCGCGGCGGCGGGCGGATTGATCGCAGTGGCAATCGGTTTCGCGGCCCTCGACGGATTGGCAGTGCGGATTACGATGGGCGCGTTCGGATTGGCGGTTGACACACACGTCATCCTCGCCGCACTGGGGGCAGCATTTGCCTTGGGAATCGTGGGGGCGTTACCGCCAGCATGGCAGTGTTTGCGAATGCCGATTGCGGAAGCGTTGAAGAAATGAAGGCGAATAGAGTCAGTTCTGTGTAAATGGGCGTAAACCCTTTTTTAGGAGACAGGAAATGGTTCGAGTTCAAGCGTTTTTGATGGTGTGTGTCGTTGCGGCGTGTGTCGGATTCAGCGATGTGCGCGGGGCCGATGGGGCTCCTGCTGATTTATTTTTGAAGGAGTCACCGGCCAAGGCATCGGAAGTGGGTGACTTGAAAAAGACCGCCAAAGAGGGCGACGAAGTTGTGTTGCGCGGACAGATCGGCGGACAGGTGAAGGACAACATCAACAGCAGTCGCGCGACGTTTATGGTGGCGGATATGAAGCTGGTTCCGTGCAACAAAATTCCAGGCGACACATGCAAAACGCCCTGGGATTTCTGCTGCGTTCCGGTCAACGAAAAAGCTGCGAACATCGCGATCATTCAAGTCGTTGATGCAAAAGGAAAGCTGTTGAAAGTACCGCTGAAGGGCGCGAACGGACTCGACAATTTGAGCGTGGTCGTGGTCAAAGGAAAAGTGGCGAAGGCCGACGCGACCAACCTGATCATCAACGCGACCGGGATTTTTGTTGAGCCGGCTGGGAAGTAAACGGCGAACAGCTTTTTAACATCGAATCGCGCGAATCGTCGCGAATAGTTTTTGGAGTATAGGGCTCGTGCTCGCAACGGAGTGTTGTGGGCACGAGTTTTTTATTGGGCGAAGAGTCGATTGGCGTTTGCGGTTGTGAATGCTCGAGCGGCTTCGGGTGTAGTGGAACGAACCTCGGCGAGTTTTTGAACCGTGGCGGTGAGGAACGACGGCTCGTTGCGCTTGCCGCGCCAAGGCTGAGGCGGGAGGTAAGGGCAGTCGGTTTCGAGGACCAAGCGGTCTTCCGGCAGCGCGGCGATGGCGTCGCGAACGTCGATTGCCTTCGGATAGGTCATCACGCCGCCGAGGCCAAAATACAATCCCATTTCAGCGGCGCGTAGTCCGAATTCTTTTGTGGCGGTGAAGCAGTGCCAGACTCCATTTAAATCGCGTCCCGTTTTCACACGGTGCTTTTCAAGGACTTCAAGCATCTCTTTTTCGGCGGCTCTGCAATGCAGAATAAATGGCTTGTTCAATTCTTCGGACAGATCTAGTTGCGCTTGGAACGCGTCAGCTTGCTTGTCGCGCGGAGCGTGATCACGAAAGAAATCCAAGCCTGTTTCGCCGATGCCAATGACGTGAGGATTGCGGGCCAGGGCGCTCATCGTGTTGAATATTTCCGCGCTGAAGCAGGACGCTTCGTTCGGATGAATTCCAAGCGCGACGCGAATATGTGCATGCGCGTCAGCGATCTTCAAACACCGCTCCCAATCCCCCGGGCCGGTTGCGATGGTCACGAATTTTTCAACGCCAGCGCTAAGTGCGCGCTCCAAAATTGCCGGGAGGTCGGTGTCGAAATCAGTGGAACTCAAGTGGCAGTGCGTGTCAATCATCGTGTCTCTCTCAGGCGTTGAAATTCCAGAATGTCGGCGAGGGGCTTGATGCCGGTGGTGGCTCCGACAGCTTGAACGCAATGCGCGCTGACCGCATTTCCGAGTTGCGCGGCGTGGCTGGGTTTCAGGCCGCGCAACATTCCAGCGATGATCCCGGCCATAAAGGAATCGCCGGCACCGAGCGTGTCCACGCACGTAACGTTATACGCAGGGATTTCGAAGTAGCCATCATCGGATAAAATCGCGCAGCCGCGTTCGCCTAATTTCACGCCAGCGATCTTGACGCCGCGCGCGCACAGCGACTCACACATCTTGCGCGGCTCCGTGTGGCCGGTGATGCCGACAGCTTCGATTTCAGACGGGAAGAGAATGTCGAAATGTTCGAAGCACGGGGCGAGCATCTGCTCCCAATCGCCGGACGTAAAGCGGTCGTTGATGCCGGTGTCGCCAACAATTTTCGCTCCAGCTGCTCGGGCGGTTTTCATGAGTGTCGCGAGTTCGTCGCCGCTCAAATGCGGGACGAGTGCAAGCCCATTGAAGCTGACCCATTTCACGCCAGTGAAGAGCGATGTGTCAATATCGTGCGCGCCAAACGATGCGTTGGCGGCGAGTGCGTGAAGGATGCGTCGGTTGCCGTTGCGCGGAATCATCACGAACGAGAAAGAGGTGGAGTCGTCTTTTGAACGGACGAGTCCGCGCGTATCGACACCGCTTTCAATGAGCGTTTTCGCGCAATAATCGCCGAAGCCATCACGGCCGACTTTTGCTGAAAGGCCGACCGAAATTCCGAGTGTGGCGAGCGCAATCGCCATGTTGTTTGCGCATCCGCCCAAGTGCGTTTCGACGCGATCAAACAGCGCGAGCGCACCTTCTTCGGGGATGCGATCAACGTTGATTCCGACGACATCGACGACGATATTACCGATGCAGAGAACGTCCGGGGCGGGCATACTCACCTCACGTTTTAACAGCGAACAGCAACGGCATTGAACATCGAATCGCGCGAATGGACGCGAATCTTTGCGAATGAAAAGAGAGGATAGAGTATAGCGGCTCTAATGAGTGGTGTGAGGAAAAACGACCGAGAATGGCGAGGCTCTATTTGCCTTTGCCAATCACGTTGACTTTACTTGTGTATTGAATTGTGGCGTCGCCGCCGAAGCGAAACACCGGGCCGGCTTGGAAAAAGTTGGTTCGAAATTCGACACTGATCGGCACTGAGAAGGTGGATGATAGCGTGGCGTTTTGAGCGCCGTAGAAATTCAGCGGAGCCAGCACGGATGCGTTTTTGGTGGTCTTGTATTCGAACTTTCCCTTCTTGTAGTCGAACTTGAACGACCCCGTCGAAGTGCTTCCGGTCGTCCCAAAAAAGCTGCCGACTTGCGTGTTGCCGAGATACACGAGGGTCCGTGTGGTCGGTTTGAATGCCGCAGCGAATGCAGCTGCGTCAGCGAATTGAAGGCTCGGACTTTGGATGATCACGTTCAGCGCTCCTCCGGTGGCTTTCGAACTGAAATCGAGTGAGAACGTTTTCTTGACGAGCGTTGCGGGTTGCAAAGTTGAGGCCAAAGGCGTCGACGACAGCACTCCAATCGTCACGTCACGCGCGACGCTTCCGCCTTTTTTATCCGTCACAATGAGTTGAACGAGATAGGTTCCGGCTGAGGAAAACGTATGTGTTTCGGTGGCGGAACCGTTCAGCGTTTCGGAGCCATCATTGTAAATCCAATGGTATTGCAACGTGTCGCCGTCAGCATCAGTCGCTGATGCGGTGAACGTCACCGGAGTGCCATCGATCACGCCCAGCGCGGAGCTACTGAACGCAGTAATCACGGGCGCGTGATTGCCATCGACAGGCGTACCACCGGTGATCGAATCGATCCACGCGGTCGCAATGTCCACACGCGTGTTGTAGGACAAATCGCCGAAGCTCGCGTTCGATTTGATTCCACCGGACGTTACCGAAGCCAAATAGCGGATGCCGTCTTCGGTGATAAATTGCGGCCCGCCACTGTCGCCAGGAGCGGTGTTGCTTTCCTGATTCGGCGCGGCGACGTTTTCGAAATTCCATTCGATAAACGTGTTCGTGACGATGTCAATCGGTGTTGTTCCGGTCGCGATTTTGCCGCGAGGCGGGACATCATTTGAGACGCCGGTTGTACCGGTCCCGAGCAATCCGAATCCTGTGAGCGTCAAGAGCGTGCCAACAGTGGGTGCTTTGCGATAGAGCGGTGTCGGAGTCTCTTTGGCATTGGACGTCAATTCAAAAATCGCCAAATCAATCGCGCCTTCGCGTTGCTGAGCATCGTCGCCGGTATAGGTCGGATGAACATAAATATGCGAGGTCATGAAGGTCTTGCCTTGGAGCACAAACACACCTTGTTTCTGGCCGAAACTAAAGCTTCCTGTTGTCTGGTTATTCACGCAATGACACGCGAGCAATACAAAGCGCGGGGCGATCAGCGTCCCGGTACAAAAGTCCAAATTTCCGGTCGAACCGATGCGCCCGACGGTCGGAAATTGCGATTCGGGAACAAGTGTGCCATCGATAATCCGCGGCCCAGCGCAACACCCTTCACGTGCGAGTGAAATGGAACTCAACGAACTCATTCCGACGAGGTATGAGATAAGAGTGATTGCGAGGAAAAAGGCGTTGAAGGGACTCATGGGTTTGCTCCAAAAAATGCGACATCGCGTCAGGTGCTTTTATATAATGGGGCGGAGTGGGGGATGCAAATGACGGATTAGGAAATGGGGGTGTTGAGCGAGCGATGGCGTACGAAATGAATTGATACCGATTGCCAACGTTGATGCTTGCGACGAATGTAGATGGGTTGAAGTTGAATGTGATAGTGGTTTAGTGTTGCGTGAAATAGAGCATTTCGACTATAGTAGACGATCAACGATAGTGCGACATGGGAGGAATAATTGTCATGCTACATGTGGGAACATTACCAAACGCAAATAACAAAGTATGCTCAAATGTCAGGGATCTACTGGCACGGCTCCATAAACTTTCGGCGATCCCCATTAACTCTGCAAAACAAGGTGTTTCGGTTTTGAAAATGATCCGCGAAGAAGCTTACGAGGATATAAATCAAATACAGCATGAGCACATGATTCTTTTGGCCATCGACTGGATTATCGCAAATCGAAAAGTCGAAACGAATACAGAATGGACTTGGAATCCCCGACAGTCAGGCGACCATACAGAACCCGATCTCATGGGCAAAATGAATGGATGTGTGATCGTTTCCGCAGAAATTACAACGTCTAAGAAGCCTGTTGGAACAATTGACAGCCGGATGGCAAAGACGCTGGAAAAGCTAAGCCGATTGGACGGCAAAAAATATTATTTTGTGCGCAACGAAGTGATGGCAAAGCGCGCGAAAACAAAAATAGTCAAATCTCTCTGGGCGATTGAAGTTGTGACACTTCATGGGGTGGAAGACAATTGCCTTGGAACTGAAATCGGGGGGAATTCCACCGCTGAAAAATCTCGCCTAGTTTCGCCTGCACTACCGCGAACGCAGAATGCTTCCAAACGTTCAATTCTCGACGTCATCGCCGAGGCACCCGGGCACGTCCTATTTAAGAATGCGGACGAAGTAGACGCTTACCTACGCGAGGAACGGAGCTCATGGGAGCGTTAATATTACCTGCGACTGGCTCTGTCTATCTGGAAGCAAACGCAGTTATTTACACAGTAGAAAAAATTGAACCCTACAGTTCATTTTTGAAGCCGCTTTGGATAGCCGCAGCAAAGGGTAGTATTTCAATTGTAACAAGTGAATTGACGTGGACTGAAACGCTCACAAAGCCAATGCGCGAAAAAAATGAATTTATGGAGATGCTGTTTCGTGATTTTTTGAGTGCGCCCGAGATTCAATTGATTCCGGCCACTCTTGCACTTTGGGAACATACTGCGCGACTGCGGGCAAGTGGTTTGAAAACTCCCGATGCTCTCCATGCAGCCACGAGCATATCGAGTCATTGCGCTTTATTTCTAACGAATGATTCCGTCTTCAAACGTATTCCCAACTTGCCGGTACTTCACTTGAAAACGGCAATATCCTCATGATGCTTATTGCCGGTTTGTTCTGGCTACAAATCGCATTCCATTAGCAACCAAGCCGCGAACCTTTTCGGCGCGCGGCTTGGTCGTTCAATGAGGTTCAATCCGCCAATTCTCGGCGAATGGGCAATGCTCAACCAAAGACGGTCGGTGTGCGACCGCGCGCGCGGCGGCGGGCGATGACCTTGCGGCCGGCCTTCGTGCTGTTGCGCTGGCGGAATCCGCTCACGCGGCGTTTCTTGAGCTTCGAATTTCGTACGTTCGTTTTCATCGGTACAGCGTTCCTTCCGGTGCAATTAAAGTTCTCGGTACGAGGCTGAAGCCCCGATCTGCGAAGCGAAGGATTATGCTGGAAACTTCAGCAATGTCAACCCACGATTACTATTTTTTCACGATTTATGTGCGGTTCTGCCACGCAGGGCCGCACGACCCATTATTCATTGTCTGAGTTGTAAATCGGGTCGAACAGCGTCTTGAATTTCGGCGACTGCGCCAAGAATGTATACGGGTTTTCCCAGACTATATTCTTCGTCTGCGCGCGCGTGAAGCCTGTGCGTAGCATCAACCGCGCCGCTTTCGGCACAGCCAACGGGTCGCTCGTTTCCCAATCGCACGAACTGTTCAACAAGATGCGTTCCGAGCCGTAGCGTTCAATCATGTCGCGCGCGCGTTGCGGCGTGCATTTCGAGCGCGGATACATCGTGATCCCAGCGTAAAACCCGCCGTCCAGCGTGTGCTGAATCGTCTCTTCCGTATTGTGGTCGATGTCCACGAGCGCCGGATTAATCCCGATTTCTTTGCACAACGCCAGCGACCGCAACGTCCCTTCGAGCTTGTTATTATGCGGCGTATGGACGATCACCGGCACGTTCAACTTCTTAGCTAGCTCGATCTGCTCGGCGAAAATCTTCTCTTCGTTCGGCGTGATGTTGTTGAAACCGATTTCGCCGACACCGATGGCCGTTGGACGATCCAAATACGTGACCATACCCTTCGTCACTTCGCGCGCCAGCTCAATATTCTCGGCTTCCTTCGGATTCATCCCGATGGTGCAGAAGTGTTTCATGCCGCGTTTTTCGGCGCGATTCTTCGGCTCCCATTCGCTGATGTGATTGAAATAATCGTAGAAGCTGCCCGCGTGCTGGCGGTCATTGCCGAGCCAGAATGACGGCTCGACCAACGCTTCAATTCCGCACAGGACCATCATTTCGTAGTCGTCAACTGTGCGGCTGTACATGTGGCAGTGGGGGTCGATGATGCGCATAAAAATAACCTCTCAGTCTCTCTAAGTTCCACAAATGACAAATGCTGTTAATCTCAACCGCAGCCTTCCACATCCATGAACGCGTACATCAAAATATGCGACACGATCAATTGAGCGTCTTCGATCAAACCCATGTGGTCGGCTTTGACGTGGACGTGGTGCTTGACGAGGTCTTTCAGCGCGCCACCTTTAAAGCCTGAAATGCCGACCGTGACGCAGCCGATTTGGTTTGCGGCTTGCAGCGCTTTCAAAATGTTCTTCGAATTGCCGCTGCCCGAAATCGCCAGAAACACGTCGCCTTTTTCGGCGTAGTTCTTCAATTGCTCGGAGAAAATGTCGTCATACGAAATATCGTTTCCAAGCGCGGTGATCCACGGCACGTTGTCGGTCAGCGACAATACTCGAAAGCGTTTCTCACGGTTGCGCGAGCAACCCTTGCCCAAATCCACGGCGATGTGGGAAGCCAGCGCGGCGCTGCCACCGTTCCCGGCGACGAAGACTTGACGGCCTTCGTGGCGCGCTGCGGACAGGATCGCTCCGACGGCTGAAATTTCCAACGTGTCCAACGACTTCATCACGGCTTCCAGTTTTCCCAGATAGCCGTGGATGTAGTCGGGTGTGGCGTAATTAATAGGCATGATTGAATTCAAAATACTCACGTCGCGCTGCGGTTGAACGGCTCAAAACACTCCACCCCATTCTAATCCGTGAGGCGTTGCGGAAAAGGAAAAAGAGGAGGAATGATCGTCAGCACACTTCGCTGTTCGTGATGCCGCCATCTACATTCATGATCTGCCCGGTGATTCCGAAACCCTGCGGCGAGCACAGAAACGCCGTCGTGTTGGCGATCTCAGTTGTCTTCGTCATCCGCCCCATCGGAATGAATTTCATCGCTTCCGGGTCGCCAATGCTATCCAGCGTTCCCTGAGCCTGATGGACTTTGCGTTCGCCCGGCGTATCAACCCAGCCCGGAGCCACCGCGTTCACGCGGATCTTGCGCGGATCGCGCGCCAGTTCCGTCGCCAGGCAGCGCACCAGCATGTTCAAACCGGCCTTCGAAATTTTGTATGCCCCCAGCGTCCGCCCGGCGAGCGACGAGTTCACCGAGCTAATGTGAACCATCGACGCTTCCGCGACCATGAGCGGCTCCATCGCAATCGAGAACGAAAACGCGCCGGTCAAGTTCACGTTCAACATGCGGTTGAAATTCGCGAGGTCCGTTTGCAAGAGCGGCAGGCGATAGTCGAAAACCCCGACCGAATTGACCACCGCGCTCAAGCCGTCTTTCCCGGTGCGTTCGCGCATGACGTCAGCGAGGGCTGCGAGTTGCTCGGGTTTCGTGATGTCCGCTGCGTCCGAAAACGCATTCGCGCCCAAATCGTTGGCTACTGCATCCGCCAGCGCTGCGATGCGGTCCACCACGGTCACGATAAAACCGTCCGCATGCAACTTCCGCGCAATCGCCTCGCCGATCCCCATGCCCCCGCCCATCACCACTGCATGTCTGCCCATGTTCGATCCTAGAATTAAATAGTTTAACGTGAATTCAAGTTTGGTTTATACCGTCTGGACTACAGGAAGAAAACTGTGTAAACTGGACTTTCATACTTTTTTTAAGTTTCACCCCGGTGGCCATCTCATCGTGAAACACTCCATCTCTTTGAAACACGTGGTCGTGTTGCTCTCCCTCATTCTAACGAGTTCTGTGACGTCCGCAGGTGAGCCACTTGTAAAACAGGCATTTGACGGACTGGACCTCGGAGCGCTTCCTCCCGGCTGGACCAAAGCCGAATCGCCGCTGCTTGAAATGGTGCCTGAATCAGGACGCGGCAGAGTGTTGAAAATTTCGAACGCTGGCGGGAAATCGCCGCACCTCGAATTCGGCATGTTCGACCCGGCCCAATTTGCCGGCAAGACGATGGAGTTTGCGACACAGGCTAAATTTCCTGGTGGATATGACCCGATTGCCGACAACCTTCAGGCCGCACCCAAATTCCTGATTGAAGCAAAAGATGCTGACGGCAAAGTGATCGCTAGTATCGCCGCGTCGCCGAGTGTCAAAAAACCAGATTGGCAGCCCTTGAAAAAATCGCTCGCCATCCCAGCGACTGCCGCCTCCATTTCGGTGCAGTTGTGTGTCCAACTCGTCGATTGTGTGGTCTTCTTTGATGGCCTGACGATCACAGTCACGGACGCGCCCGCCGCTCCCGCTCCAGTCGCTGTTCCAGCGACGCCCAATGAAGCCACAAACCCCGCAACGACTGTCGCGGCCAAACCCGTTCCGCCCCCCAC
>JBAXUS010000070.1:0-28791 GCA_037129555.1 Planctomycetota bacterium | reverse complement strand
CAAGCATTGTCTTTTCAGATCCATTGAACGCCGAAAGCGCTGCGGACAGTTCCAACGCGAATGCTGAAATGTTCAATGTGATCGCGACGAAAGATTACGGCTCGGCAGAGTATTGGGTCAATTCTCCGGCGAAAAAAGGCCGCGAACCGCTCGACATCGCGTCCGCCAAATTGCTCCCGGATGGCAAGACGCTGGAGCTGCAGATCAAGGGCTTGAAACCGGCGACGAACGTCGTGATTAAATGCAAATACACCTTCGCAGACGGCACCACTGCCGCTCACGAAATTGACACGACGATCAACGCGATGCCATAGGAGTGCCGCCGCTCCTAAATAGTCACTTTGCTTTCCAGACCTGTTGCAGCGCCTTGACCATATCCGGATCGTGCTTTTCCAATTCATCGCGCGTGAATGGGAAGAAGTCATTGCGGCCGAAAAATGCTTCGGTGGTCTCCGCGAAATATTCCTTTTCGTTGGTCATAGCATACGCGCGTTCGATGGTGTTTTTCGCACCGGCCACTCCGCGCGAGCGCTCGACTTTATCGTAGCTTTTGTTCGCGACGGCCTTTTTGTAAGCGGCGAGGATGTCGGGCTGTTTGAATGTCAAAAATCGGTCGTGATACGAATGCGCAAGTTCGTGCAGGATGAAACACGGCATGCGCTTCGTCTCGGCCTCAAAATTTCGGACATTGGTGATCTCGACGCCCTTGGCCATGGCCGGATTGCGCCCGTTCGCGCGCAGCCAGCTGGCGTCTGGATGGTACTCCGCGCGAGCTTTTCCAGCCTCATATTCCGGATTCATCCACAGCGTGACTTTCCGCATTTCGCTGACCGCTTCTTCCGGAACCACACGGACGATTTCCTTCAATTGCAGCGTGATCAATTCCAGCGCTTTGTCGAGCTTCTCTTTCTGCTCTTTCTCAATACGTTCGTTGATCTTTAGCGTCCAGCCTTCGATGACTTGGGAATGATAAACTGGAGCAGCCGCCGGAGTGGGCGCATCTTCTGCGGACGATATGAATGCTGTTGCTACGAGCGTGAAAATGGCTAGACGAGTCAGGTGCATGGTGTCTCCGATGAAAAAGAGGACAATGGAATATATCAAACTTTTTTGAATAGTAAGAGCAAGGCGTTGTAACTGCAACTTCATCGTCGCCAAGAAGGATATGTAGACAGGGCATCGGTGTCGAAATTGACACGCCACGCACGTTCGCGTACAGTTAAAAGTATAAGAACTATCGGACAAAACTCTGCCAGATTTGTCTGTCACGCTGCCTGTTTCCTAGGAGTGCATCGATGCATCGAATGATGTTTCAAGTTTCAACGTTCTTTCTGGCACTGTTCTTCTCGTTCGTCTTGATTGAAATCTGCAACGGACGATGTACTGCCAACGACGCGCCCGTGGCGATGAGTAGTTCGGTAGGCACGCACCCGAGAACTCCTGTTCAAATCACACTTCAAGCCACCGACGCGAATGGCGATGCGCTGACATATATTGTGTTCGCCCCAAAACACGGGAAACTTACGGGGGCGGGAAGTGTCCGAACGTATATCCCGAACGAGAAATTTAGCGGGACCGATACCATTCGGTTTTACGTAAGTGATGGGATTCTAACCAGCAACTCTGCCGGCGTCTCCGTGCATGTCGGAAATCTTGTGCCTTATAGCAGTATTGAACGCCCCAATTCTATTGTGGAAGGCGAGCCTGTCACTTTAATGGGAAATATCACCCAAGATCTTGAAGGAGACCCTGTTTCCGTGTTTTGGGATTTGGGAGACGGCTCAACATCTTCTGATCCAAACCCTGTCCACGTTTACTCCAATGCAGGGAATTACAAACTCGTACTTTACGTCAGCGACCCGTATGGAACACACATCAATAATGGTACGGACATTAACGTTATTGCAGCGTCGGATCACCCCGTCGCGCGATTCGTGATGCCGGACTTTTCTGCCTACGTTGGCATTCCGTTTCAATTTGATGCCACCCCAAGTTCAAATGTGGTCAACGCCATCACGGCATACGAATGGGATTTTGGAGATGGTTCGATGGCAGGATCCGGCACTATCGTGTCTCATGCGTTCGCACAAGCCGGACCTGTTACGGTGACATTGAAAGTCACAGATAGTGCGGGAGCCACAAATAGCATTTCAAAAGTGATTTACGTCTTACCGGCTGCGCGCGTAGGAGTGACTGCTGGTTTGAATTATGTGGTGAAGTGGTTTTCAGACTATCCTAACGATTCATTGACCGTAAACGCTGTTCTGGACTTGGGAGATACCCCGCTGGATAGCATCGTGCCCGTCTCGTTTAAAATTGCTGGAAACGGTTATGCCACCCAGTTTGACAAAAAAGATTTATATTCGGGAATTTCGGGCAAAAAATATGACAAATGGTCCTTTAAATACGATGCATCCGGTCGCTTTGCAGGCAGAATGAATTTTACGTTCAGATCATCAAGGGATGTTATTGGCCCCGGCTTCGTCAAGGCTGGCGCACTACCGGGACCGGATGGAACCGCGAAACTCAAAATTCCATTTCATCTTGAAATCGGAGGGCGGACGTTTGATTTATTACTCGATACCCAGGTCACGTTCAATAAATATGGCAACAAGGCGTTGGGAAAGGGACAGACGCCTTGAGCCGGGTTGAGGGACACGTGAAATGTGGTATGGAAAATGGTGAGGCGAGACGTTTTAACAAGGCGTTTTGTTGACGCCCACAAGTAATTCACAAAATTTCCATCTTTTACATTGACATCGCCCCTCACTTCGCTACACTTTCTCCCTCTCTTCAAGCCGTTCGCCGTGAAGAGGTCGTAACACGGGGCTTTTGGCGCGTTGGATGCGCTGAGGCTTAGGAAGACACTTGTGTTGAACAAGTCCGGGACTTCCGCCAGCGAACTGCGATGTGTTTTTTAGAATTGGATTCTGCGATTACAATGTCTGCTACTGCGACGCCGCGCTCGTTCGCCGCAATTATTTTGGCTGCTGGACAAGGCAAACGGATGAACTCCGATCTGCCTAAAGTTCTGCACCCTGTCTGCGGCAAGCCGATGATCGATTGGGTGATCCAAAGTGCCCGCAGCGCTGGAGCGTCCAAGATTGTCGTCATCGTCGGCCATGGTCGCGATCAGGTCATCAAGATTCTTCCACCCGGCGTCGAACACGCTATTCAAGATTCTCAGCTCGGTACCGGCCATGCAGCTCGTTGCGCCGAAGCGGCTCTCAAAGATTTCAAAGGTCCAATCGCGGTGCTTTCTGGCGACGCTCCTTTATTGCGCCCCGACACAATCCGCACGTTGATCGCCAAGCAAGCTGAAACCAACGCCTCTGCCGTCGTATTGACTGGCAAAGTACAGGGCGAAACCGCTTATGGCCGCATCGTTCGCGATGAAAAAGGCCTGGTCAAAGGCATCGTTGAATTCCGCGACGCCACGCCCGAACAAAAGAAGATCGACGAAATCAATTCCGGCACCTACATTTTCGCCCAGGGCAAGCTTTTTCCAGCGCTCGCGGAACTGAAAAATAGCAACGCTCAGAGCGAGTATTACCTCACGGACACGATCGCTGCGTTCGTTCAATCCGGTCAGCCCGTCGCCGCTGTTTTGGCGAAAGGGGTCCAGGAAATCATCGGTGTCAATACGGTCGAAGAATTGAATCACGCCGAAGCCGCCATGAGTGCTCGTCAGAATTCGCTCAGCAGTCAATTCCTGATTCGTGATCATGAAATCACCAGTGAATTGGCCAAGAACGTCCGCGTCTTTACGGGCAACGCCAATCCGAAGCTCGCCAAAGATATTTGCATGCACCTCGGCATTCCGCTGGGTAAAGCTGAAGTCGGCCATTTCCCGGACGGTGAAACGCGCGTCCAGATTCAAGAAGACGTGCGCGGTCGCGATGTGTTTATCGTTCAATCGACGTGTGCGCCTGTCAATGATCATCTCGTTGAATTGCTTGTATTGATCGACGCTGTCAAACGCGCATCGGCCAACCGCATCACCGCCGTGATTCCGTATTATGGTTACGCGCGCCAGGATCGCAAACACGACGGACGTGTGCCGATCACCGCGAAGCTCGTCGCCAATCTGATTACGACCGCTGGAGCTGATCGCGTGATGTGTGTGGACCTTCACGCTGAACAGATTCAAGGCTTCTTCGATTTGCCGCTGGATCATCTTTACTCGATGCCGGTGCAGATGAATTATATGAAGAAGCTGGACATGAGTGATCTGACGATTCTCAGTCCTGATTTGGGCCGCACGAAGCTCACGGAGAAATTCGCGAATCGCTTGAACGCGCGTTTGGCTGTGATCGAAAAGCGCCGCATCGGGGATTCGGAAGTCGTCAAAGGGCACGTCGTCGGTGAAATCGCCGGACGCAATGCCCTGATCATCGACGATATGATTTCCACTGCGGGTTCCGTTTCTGTCGCGGTCAGTACGGCTCGCGAATACGGCGCGAAAAGCGTGACGGTCATGGCGACGCATCCTGTGTTTTGCGGTCGCGCGTACGAACGTTTGAACGGGATGCCGATCCGCGAATTGATTGTATGCGACACGATTGAAGTCAAGAAAAAGCCGGACAACATCAACTTGAATGTATTGAGCGTCGCGCCGTTGCTAGCAGATGCGATTATGCGTATCCACTTGAACAAGAGCGTGAGTATCATGTTTGCTGAGTAGAGTAAGAATAGAATAAGAGGGTATCGAGGTTCCGGCGTGTAACCGGAAGAGCGGTCCCGACAGAATGAAGGTTTGAGGAAGGACGTTTTAGACATGGCACGTGAACTGAATGCAAAGATCCGCAC
Source organism: Planctomycetota bacterium (assembly GCA_037129555.1). Classification (GTDB taxonomy): domain Bacteria; phylum Planctomycetota; class SZUA-567; order H5-PLA8; family H5-PLA8; genus JANXLS01. The sequence goes on along the minus strand of JBAXUS010000070.1, from coordinate 23,982 downwards.
GACCAAGGGCCGACATGCCGCCAAACGCCTGCGCAACGAAGCGCTGATTCCGGCTGTGATGTACCGCGACGGTTTGCCGGGCACGAATTTGACAATCGAAGAAAAAGATTGGGTCAAGACGCTCGCCTCTGGTCAGCGCGTTGTCAATTTGAAGATGGAAGGTGGCGATCGCCAAGCCTTGATCAAAGACGTTCAGTATGATCATTTGGGCGGAGCGACGTTGCACGTCGATTTCAATGAATTGCGCGAAGGCCAGAAAGTTCGACTCGCGGTCGGTGTCGTTCTCAAAGGCGTTCCGAAGGGCGCGGGCAAGGGCGGAATTCTCAGCCATGCCATGCACGCCTTGCACATCGAATGTCTGCCCAACGACATTCCTGAAAAGATCACGATTGACATCGAAGGCATGGACCTCGATTCTTACATTCACGTCAGTGATGTGAAACTCGGTGCCGGCCTCCACGCATTGGATGACGCGCAGTTGGTCATCTGTTCCGTTCACGAACCGCGCGGCGAGAAGGAAGCTGAAGAAGGCGCGCCGACCGAACCTGAAGTGCTCACGGCGAAGAAGGAAGTTGCTCCGGCTGAAGGTGCTGCGGCCAAGAAGGACGAAAAGAAGAAGTAAACCGTATCGGGTTTGGCGTTTCGAGTGTGGAGTTCACGACTGTGAACTCCACACCGAACGTTTAACAATGAAAGTGATCTACCGTGAAGCTGATCGTTGGTTTGGGCAATCCGGGCAAGGAGTACGAAAAGACGCGGCATAACATTGGATTTCGAGCCGTGGAACTGCTCGCTGGAAAACTCCTGACCGACTTTGACCGAACGAAGTTCAAAGGCGAGTACGCGACGGCGTCAACCGAGGATGCGAAGGGCGAAAAAGTCGAACTGATTCTGCTGAAACCGCAGACGTTCATGAATCTGTCAGGCGAAGCGGTGCTTGGGTTCAGCGGGTTTTACAAGATTGGGCTCGACGACATTCTGGTGGTGTCCGACGACGTGGTGCTTCCGGTGGGCGTGTTGAGAATACGAGCGGGTGGTTCGGACGGTGGGCAGAAAGGTCTGAAAGACATTTCGCGCCGATTGGGCGGCCAGCAGTATCCGCGATTGCGAATTGGAGTAGGCGGACGCGAAGCAGGGCGGGAACATCCCCCTGCAGATTTAGCGGGGCATGTGTTGAGCCGCTTTGCGTCGGTGGAAGAAGAGATTTTGAAAACAGCGCTGGCTGACGCCGCCGACGCGTGCCTCGTATGGGCGCGCAAGGGCATAGCAGCCGCGATGAATGGGTTTAACAAGGGCTGAAAAGGAGAGAATTATGTCAGATGTAGCAGCACCCGCCGCGCCAGTGGCAGCCGTCGAAGCGCCGGTCGTTCCGCCGGTTCCCGTATTGCCGCACGGTGTCCGCCTGTATGAAGCCATGTGGGTCGTCGATGCGAATTCCGGTCGCGAAGATTACAACAAGTGTCTCGCCGCGATTAAAGAAATCGTCGAAAAGGGCGGCGGCACGTGGATCAACGCCGACAAGTGGGAAGAACGCAAACTTGCGTATCCGATTAAGAAGAAGAAGCGCGCGTTGTACATCATCAATCACTTCAGCGCTCCGACTGAATCCGTCATCAAGATCGACCGCAATGCACGCTTGTCCGATGTCGTGTTGCGCCATATGATTTTGGTTGACGAAGACGGTTTGACGACCTCCCCGCCAGTCCGCACGATCGAAGACGAAGACTTCGGTGGCGGCTTCGGAATGGGTGGCGGCACGGGCGAGCGCCGGTTCTTCAACAACGACAAGTAACGAGCAAAACGTTGCTTGCCGGTGAGACTGTTTTTCCGGAAAAAGGGACGGCCAGATAAAGTCGTTCTTTAGCAACAGACCGCTATTCGGAGGTCAACCATGTCGTTGAATAAAGTCATGATGATGGGCAATCTGACGCGAGATGTCGAGTTGAAATACACTCCTTCGGGTTTGGCCGTCGCTCGAGTTGGTTTGGCAATGAATCGCAAATTTCGCGATACAAAGACCAACGAATTGCGCGAAGAAGTGACATTTGTTGATGTGGAGTTTTGGGGCAAACAGGCCGAAACGTTGCATCAATACATGTCCAAAGGCAAATCCTTGTTTGTCGAAGGACGTCTCAAGATGGATTCTTGGGACGATAAAACGACTGGAAAAAAAGTTTCGAAATTGAAGGTCGTAGGCGACCAATTCCAGTTTATGAATGCTGGACCGGGAGCTGCGGCAGGGGGTGGAGGGCAGGGAGGTGGTGCACCGGCTCAACGCACCGCACCGCGCCCGTTGCCGCCACGACCGGCAGGTGGGATGCCTCAGCAGAACGCCCCGATGATGTCGTCGCAAGATTATGGTGGCGATATGCAGGATCAGGGTATGCCGCCGGATGATTTGCAGATTAACGAAGATAACGTTCCGTTTTAATTCGAGAGGAGACAGGGACACGTGAGAGAACGAGAGAACAAGAACGAAGATCGCGAAGGTATGGGCGGATTCCGCACCCCGGGCAAATGCCGCTTCATGAAGGACGGCGTCTGTCAGGTCGATTACAAAGACACGCGCATTCTGGTCAAGCTCGTGACACCACAGGGCAAGCTCTTCTCGCGCAAGCGGTCGGGTGCCTGTGCGTATTGTCAGCGCAGAATTCAGATCGCCGTCAAGCGCGCGCGCTTGCTTGCGTTGTTGCCGTTCGTCGGCCGGTAAGACGTGTATCGCCGGCGTCCCGCCGGCATGTTTCACAGCTGGCAGGCTGCACGCCTGCGCCACGACGCTGAGTCGTGTACGTTACTTTAATGGATCTAAAAATAAACGCGTCGCGTCGAGCCGTAAGGGTTCGATGTGCGTGCATAAAAGGGAGAAGTTCGATGAAAGTCATTTTGCGGGACGATGTTGATAAATTGGGCAAGCTGGGCGAGATCGTGGATGTGCGCGATGGCTATGCGCGCAACTATCTGCTGCCCCGCCAGATCGCGTTGAAGCTCACGGCTGACGCTGAAAAGCAGATCGAAGCGGAGCGCAAGCGCCGCGTCGTTCGCGAGCAGAAGAAGCTCGAAGACATGAAGAACGCCGCCGAAATGCTGAACGGTCGTTCGGTCACGATCTCGGCGAAAGCCCAGGAAGACAAGCTCTACGGCTCCATCGGTGCCGAAGAAATCGCCAAAGCGCTCACAGAAGAGCACAAGGTTCACGTGCCGGTATCGGCCGTTATCCTCGAAGCTCCTTTCAAGACGCTGGGCACGCCTGACGTCACGATCCGCTTCGCCCCCGGTGCAGAAGCCGTGGTCAAAGTCTGGATCGTCGCCGAATCCGAATAAGTTCCACCCACTCAATCCAAGACTTCCATCCGGCGCGCAGCTTATGCGCGCCGTTTTTATTTTGAAGAAATAGTTCACGAATGGCCTGAAACTCAGTCAACAAGAGCCGGGTGCCACGGAGCAGTACCCTGCTCCGTGCTGAAGCGTGTACGGTTTTGAAACGTCTGAGAGTTTGTTGTAAGATCGGGTGCGTAGCGGCACGGAGCCGGGTACTGCTCCGTGGCACCCGGCCGCGCGGCTTTGAATACTTGAGCAAAAACTCTATATTTTATCACTTTTTCCGTGCGATTCTCGCCTCAACAAAGCGTCTTCGTACCATCTAAAACATGCACGAGTGTCGTCAAAACTGCGCACATTCACACATGTGCAGTCACGAATTAGGATAATGTCGATTCGGACGTTCGATTCACTCTTGACGTGATGCGCGATTGTCGTTCTAGTAACGTGGTGTGGCGTGGGCAATTGAATGAAGCGGCGTGGCCAAATAAAATGTTAATTGGGCTTGATTTTTTACGAGAAAGTGCTAAAGTCTAGCCATTCCGTATCATGTAGTGGCTGTCCCTCGTTGCGTTTGAACGAGGAATCATCAGGATCGCACATGCCGTGTGTGTGACGCAAGGGCGCAGCAACGTATTGGGCTGCTTGGACTTGAGTGCGTATGGGGATCAATCGCTTGCCTCTTGAAGATGATGTACGCACGGCAAGCCCCCGCTTCAAGAAGGGCGCTGAGCCGCTCAATTTAGCTAAATTTCTCGACCGTGTTCCGCCGCACGATCCGCTGGCCGAAGCGTACGTGTTGGGTTCCATGATGTGTGAATCCAAAGCCGCCAGCATAGCCGTCGAAGAATTGGAAGCACACGATTTCTACGTCGGTCACCACATCGTCCTCTTCGGCGAACTCAAGAAACTCTTCACACGCATCGAAAATCTCGACGAACTGATCGTTCGCAATGAACTCAAAAAGCTGGGCAAACTCGAAGACGTCGGTGGTGCAGACGAGTTGTCTCGTCTCGTGCAAGAAACACATTCCCCAGCCAACATCGAAGGCTACTGTAAAGTCGTTCGCGAACATGCGATCCAGCGTGAATTAATCATCGCGTCCGCCAAGATTTTGCAATCCGTCCAAACGCCTGAAGGTCGCGATGGCGAGTATCTCGTCGGCATGGCTGAAAAGTTGGTTTACGACATCTCCGACAGTCGCCGCACTGAAGACGCGATGCCGATGTCCGAGATTCTCGTAGGGCTGGGCCAACAAGCCGAAGCCGCGATTCTGGCTAAACGCGATGGCCGCGAAATCGAATCCCGCGCCCTCTCAACGCATTTTACTGAATTGGACAAATTGCTTGCCGGAGGTTTCGGACCTGGCGAATTGGTCATTCTCGCCGGCCGCCCGTCCATGGGCAAAACAACCTTTGCAATCAACATCGCTCGAAAAGTTGCGACGTGTCACGAAAACAAGCGCAAGCCAGTGGCTATCTTTAGTTTGGAAATGCCGAAGGAGCAGGTCGCAAAAAACATTCTGTGCGCCGAGTCGCAAGTCTCCGGCTACAAAATGCGCAATTTTAATTTGAGCGAAGACGAATACGAAACGGTCGTGGAAGCCAGCAAAACGCTGCAAAACGCGCCGCTGCATATCGACGACACCTCGGGTTTGGCCGTTGATCAATTGCGAGCGCGGTGTAGACGCTTAAAACACCGACATAATATTGGCCTGGTCGTCGTCGATTATCTTCAATTGATGTCGCCGCCGGCTGGCGTTAAACGGGGCAACCGGCAGGAAGAAGTTTCGGAAATTTCACGTGGATTGAAAGCCATTTCACGTGAGTTGGATATTCCGATGATCGTGTTGTCTCAGTTGAACCGCAGTATGGAAAAGCGCGACGGCGACGACAAGCGCCCCGCGTTGTCTGATTTACGTGATTCTGGCGCCATTGAACAAGACGCTGATGTGGTTATCATGTTGTATCGTGAGGAATATTATGATATACAGAAGAACCAAAACAACGTAAATCAAGGCGAGGCGTTAGTCTTAAAAAACAGAAACGGCGCGGTCGGTATGGCCAAGCTGACATTCTTCAAGGATCAACTTCGTTTTGAAAACTTCACTCCCGACGAATCCTCTGCAGGAGGTCAATAGAGCTTGAGACTTCTGCAACGGAAATTACGTGTCGTATCACCGGCGTACTTTATGGTGTGCTGTGTCTTTGTGCTGACTGGAGCGTTGAGCCTGTTCGCGGGCGAAGCGACACAGCCACCCGCAAACGAACCTCCGCCGCCCGGACTGCTCGGCGAATTTGAAAACCAGAACGTTCAAGACATTGATGTTCGAGGTGTTGTGCGCGTCAGTGAAGGTACGGTACTGAAATTGATCCGCACCCGCAAAGGCCGCCCGTTCGAACAAAAAGTCTGGGAAGAAGATTGGCATCGCTTGGATGATTCCGGTTACTTCTTGAACATCCGCATCACCGAACCGATCAAAGTTCCGGGCGGCATTCGTCTGACCATCGACTTGGTTGAAAAAGCGTCCGTCTCCAAGATCGAATACAAAGGGTCTAAAGCCGCGTCGGCCAGCAAACTCAAAGGAGTCATCAAGTCAACAGAAGGTGGCCGCTACGACAAAGGCCAGATCCATTTGGACCGCTTGGCGATTGAAAAATATTTCCAGGATCAGGGCTACCGCAACGTCAAAGTCGATTACACGGTCGAAGCCGTCGCGTCCCATCGTCAGCGCATCGGCGATAAAGACGTCGAAGTCGAAGACGAAGTCCGCGTGGTTTTCACGGTGAGTGAAGGCAATTCGGTTGTCGTCCGCAAGATTTGTTTCACGGGCAATGTTGCGTTTACACAAGCTGACCTTGAAACCGTCATGCAGACCAAATACCGCCGATTCCTGCGACCTGGCGAACTCAAAGACGACGATTTGGATACCGACAAAAAGCGCATCGAAGCGTACTACCTTCGCCACGGTTACATGGACGTTCAAATCCAAGAAGTTCGCGTCGAGACCGGAAAAGGTCTTGCGTGGAATTGGTTCCGCAAGCGTAAAGAACTCGCCGACGTCGTGATCAACATCGTCGAAGGTCCGCAGTACTTCACCGGTAATGTAACGATCACCGGCAATGTGGGCATCACGCGCGAAGAACTTGAAAGCGTCATGAAGGTCAAAGCCGGAGCCGTTTTCTCCGACACGCTCGCCTTTGACGACAAGACAAAGATCGGCGATGTCTATGGTGAACGTGGCCGCCCGTTCACGAAGATTGATTACGACCGCAAACTCGTGACCGATCCTGAACGCACGAAGCGGACGCCGAACATTTACGACGTTGGATTCACGATCCGCGAAGGGTCTGAAGTCACGGCCGGTGAATTCATCACGCGTGGTAACAACAAGACGAAAGACAAAGTTATTCTCCGTCAGTTGGAATTGTACCCCGGCGAACGCATCGATACGACGAAGCTCAAGATCGCTGTCCAGCGCTTGAAGAATTTGGGCTACTTTGTTGATGAAGATATTCGTATCACGCCCGAACCGACCGACAATCCTGAAATCGCGAACGTGATCATTGACGTGACCGAAAAAGGAACCGGCGAATTCAACTTCGGAGCTGGCGTGTCGTCCGTTGACGGGTTGGTCGGAAACGTCAAAGTCACGCAACGCAATTTTGACATACAGCAACTTCCGAAGAGCTGGCGCGATTTCTTCACCGGCACCGCTTTCACGGGTGCAGGGCAGACTGCGTCCGCCGATATTACCGCGGGTGTCAAGCGTCAGAACTACGTCTTGTCGCTGTATGAGCCGTGGGCGTTTGATCGCCCGATCCGCTTAGGCGGCTCGCTTTTCCATACCGTGGACAATTACACGGACTTCAAAGACTCCAGCACGGGCGCATCATTGACCGTCGGTCGCCGCTTGTGGGGACCGCGTTGGGACGGCGACGTGACGTTGCGCACCAGCTACACGGACATTTCCAACACCGATAAAAAGCTGCCGCCGATTCTCCTAAACCAGCAGGGTGCGAACATCACCAACACGATCACGCCTCGTATCGTTTACGACAGCCGCGATTCGTTGTTGTTGCCCAGCAAAGGCTGGTTCATGCAAGCGAAGATGGACATCGGTTTGGGCGACTACAATTTCGTCCGCCCCAGTGTGGACATCGCGCATTATATGACCGTGTACAAGATGAAAGACGGCGGCAAGCATATTCTGTCCGTTCACGGGCACGGTGAATTGGTCGAAGAAACATTGGGTTCCAGCGACGTGCCGCCCTTCTTGCGTTTATATGGTGGTGGTATCGACAGCATTCGTGGATTTGCGTATCGCTCGATTACGCCCCAGGAACGCGGTTTCGCCATCGGAGCAAAACGCCTGCAATACGCGTCTGCAGAATACTCGATGCCGCTCTATGAAGAAGTCGTTCGCGGCGCGGTCTTCTTTGACACAGGTTCAGCCTATGGTGCCGGAAAAGTTGATCCTCACGTCCGCGTGACAAACGATTCGGGTCTGCGTTCGTCGGCAGGTATTGGCTTGTACATCCGCACGCCGTTCTCGCCTGCGCCGGTCCGGTTGTACTTCTCGAAAGTCATCGACAAGACGATCTACGACAAGACGAAGGCGATTGACTTCACGCTCGGAACGCGGTTCTAAGTTCGATAGTATTTCCCCTCTCCCCTTGGGGAGAGGGGAAATACTGGTACTCCTGTGCGGGGTGAGGGGGAGGCGCTGAATTAATCCAGACGCGCAGGATTAATCCAGCGCCTCCCCCTCACCCGGCGAGCGAGTACGCTCGTCCGCCCTCTCCCCGAGGGGAGAGGGGAACAAAATGACCACGTACCTTTTGCTTCACTTTGCGTTTTTGTGTGTTTGGATGTAAAAGTACACTGCGATCTATTTTTCTGTTCTAGGACGAATGTTTTAATCGATTTTGTTCAAAGGTAGATGGGTTGGACACGTCTAGTACGCAAATCAATATGGAGGACATTAAGTTGCCGTATCGCAAAACGTTTTCGCAAGCTTCGAAAACAGCGCTGGTGTGTGCCGCCCTGCTCGTCGGGTGCATTGATGCCAAAGCCGCTGAAGACCAGAAGCTTGCCGTCGTCAATGTGTCGTTGGTTTTCGAACAGTATCTGAAAGTCGCGGATGTTCAAAAGCGTATCGATGCTCAGCATGAGGCCCGGAAAAAGGAATTGGAAATTCGGGGCAAGCAATTGGCCGAAGGCAACCGGAATTTGAATCAGGTGTACAGTTCATCCGGCCAGTCCGAACAGTTGTTTGACGCAGTGCAGGGCTTGCGCAAGCAGCAGTACAATTATGAACGCGATGTGGCTCAATTGAACGAGCAGATTCAAAAGGATTACACGCGCGAAATGCGCGAAGTCTTGAGCGACATCCGTCAAGCTATCAAGTCCCACGCTGAAGCCGGTGGCTTCGAAATGGTGCTCCGCTCACCCGACGCGGACAACCCTGAAGTCGTCAAGCCGGTCGTCGGTAAAATGGCTGATCCAGCAGCCCAGAACAAGCAGACGTATTTACAGAAGCAAGAGCCCGGTTCGGTGTCTGAAGTGTTGGAACGCTTCAACCGCAATCCCGTGCTCTTCGGCGCATCGACGGTGGACATTACGGACGGCGTTTTATCGCGCTTAAACCAAGCCTTTATGAAGCGCGCCATGTCTGGTGCCATCGGCAAGTAGTCACGTCGCTTTATTTTGAATCAAATCGTCATCCGCACCGGCATGACGACGACAGTGCTTTTTTAAAATCAATTCAAGGAGCAATACGATGGTTGGAGTTCGCACGTTCGCAATGGCATTACTGGTGGCGGTGATGGTCACCGTTTCAAGCTTGACGAGCACGGTTCGCGCCGAAGAGAAGCGCATCGCCGTCGTCAACGTCTCGACTGTTTTCGGCCGCTACACCCGCGTGACCGATATTCAAGAAGGTCTGAGAAAAGAATTCGAAACGCGCCAGAAGAGTATTGAAGTCAAAGAACGCCAGTTGAAGCAGTGGAAGGAAAAAATGGACGGCGACGCCGCCCTCTTGGAGAACCCCAAGAAGGACAAGAAACTGTTCGAAGAACAGATCAAGTTCCAGCAGGCCGCGTTTGATTTCCAGAACGAGTACGAAGATTTGTTGAAGATGGTCGAAGAACGCCGCAAGAACGAAATGAAGATCGTGCTCGCCGAAATCCGCAAAGCCATCAGCACGATTGGCAAGATGGAGAAGTACGACCTCGTCCTCCGTGCGCCGGAATATGACGGCGAATTTGATGAAATTAAAGCCGGAGCTGCTGACAAGAAAGAGGAAGCCGTCTCCGCCGCCGAACTCGTCCGCCGCTTCCGTGACAACCCAGTCCTTTACTTCGCCTCGGGAGTCAACATCACTGAAAATGTCGTCGTCATGTTGAATTCCGATTACAAAGCCGGCAAGAAGTAAAGCATCATCGCATAGCACATGGATCATGAGCGGCGCTCCCTAAAACGGACGCCGCTTTTTTATAGCCTGGCACGACATCACGAAATCCACTTCAAAGGATCACTATGCTTTCATCTGAATTGGCGCATCAGCTGCAGTGTGTTGAAGAGCGAAGTGGGGTTGTGCTGGAGATCACGGGGATTGCCAGTCTCGCCGACGCCGGGCCTCAGCAACTCGCTCCGTATTCTGACGTAAAATACCGCGATCAATTTAAAACCACGCACGCTGGCGCGATCCTCTGCAAGACCGGAACGAATCTTGAGGACGCTCCGTCTCATGCGGCGATTTTCAGTTGCGCGGATCCTGAAATGACGTTTCTAAAAGCCATTCGCATGTTCAATCCTGCGCGCCACTACGCGCCCGGTATCCATCCCACTGCGATCATCGAATCCGGCGTCGAAATCGGCGAAGGCGCCCACATCGGGCCGCGCGTATTTATCGAAGCGGGCACCCGCATCGGCGCGCGCTGTACGATACTTTCAAACACCGCAATCGGTCGGGATTGCCAATTCGGCGACGACTGCATGATCCATTCAAATGTGACGGTCCTTCAGTCTGTCAAAATGGGCCACCGCGTCACGCTGCGCGCGGGCGCCGTGGTTGGCAATGACGGCTTCGGCTACAAATTCCGGGGGGGAAAACACATCAAAGTCCCTCAAGTTGGCTGGGTCGAAATTGGCGACGATGTCGAGGTCGGAGCCAACTCCTGCATCGACCGTGGCACTCTTGGAGCAACGCGAATTGGCAGCGGCACCAAGATCGACAACCTCGTCCAAATCGCTCACAACAATGACGTCGGAAAGCATTGCATTTTGTGCGGACAAGTCGCGATTGCCGGGTCCTGCAAACTCGGTGACTACGTGTTACTCGGCGGTCAGGTCGGCCTTGCTGATTTCTCTCAATTGGGACAGGGAGCACAGGTGGGCGCAGGGAGCATGGTTGCCGGCACCATTCCAGCCGGGCAAGCCGTTTGGGGGCCGCTTGCTCGGGAAGCGCGCGCCGGAATCCGCGCTTTCGCAGCACTTATTCAATTGCCGAATCTACTCAAGCGCGTGAAAGCGTTGGAGAAAAAAGTAGGCGAGTAAAAGGTCGGAAAACGGTAACGGCGAACGGCATTTTTTTACCGCGAATTGATGTGAAGACGGCAACGGCGAATGGCATTTTTTAACCGCGAATTTACGCGAATTTTCGCGAAAACGGCAAAGGCTAGGCGATGGATTATATTTTTTAATAATAGTGCTTGACTTTTAGGGTTTGGAGTAAGTAGGATTTAGTCATCTTAGGTGGTCGGCACGTTTGCGCTTCTTGCGCTATCGTCCTTGGAATCCGATCAAGAGTTTGTCGCTTTGCGATGGGCTTTTGATTTTTGGGTTGGGATTCCATGGGGGCGATATTTTATGGAACGGTGTGCGGCTACGCCTGCTTCGCAGGCTTCGGAATTTACTGAAAATTTAAGTGAGTCGGTTGGGACGAATAGGGTTCCTTCTGCGGTGGCGTCACGTTTGGATGATGATCCGGATGATGCTCGGTGGGCGGAGGTGAGTCGGGTTCGGGATGAGCGGAAAGAGTGGTCTAAGCGGCTTGGGTTGCATGATGATGAAGTGCAGCTTTTTATTGACAATGGGTTGGGGTTGGAAGTGTTGTTGACGAAGCAGCTTCATGAACGGAAGGCAATGGCGGATTATTTGAGGAAACGATCGGGGCCGATTCCTCGATGGGTCATGATTTCTGGGTTGTTTAAGGAAGCGGATAAAGATAAAGGTGGGGTGCAGATTTCGGAGGAGTCGAGACGGAAGCGACTTCGGGCGCTTTATAAGGCGGCGGTATTGTTGATAAAGCGGGCACTTGGCAGGCATGAGATTGATGTGGATAAGGCGGAGCGGTCGGTGTTTTGGGATCCTGTGGCGATGGTGGCTCGGGATTTGGATATACCGCCTTCGAAGTTGTCGCAGCTTCTTAAGGAGTTTTCGGGGCATTCGTTGAGTCAGGTGATTGATAATTGTCGGGTTGCGGCTTTGAAGGGGAAGTTGAGGGCTGGGGTGAGAGGGTTTTTGAAGGGTCGAGTGGCTGGAAATAATGCACAAGGTGATTGTGTGGGAATGGAAAAGGCGGTTTGGGCGGTTTGGGGTGAATTGCGGAAATCGCGGAAGTGGCCGGAGTTTTCTCCGAACACGTGGGCGAATGAATTGGGGTTTGCTTCTTATCGAAGGCTATATAGGGCTTGTGTTTCTGTTTATGGGCGGACGCCTTATCAGATGGAGATTGCTTTGATACGGGAGGAGTTGGAGGGGACAGCAAAAACGGATGAGGGTGTGGATTGGGTTGAGGGGTTGAAGGGGGTGGAGGAGGCGGTGAAGGCGGTTCGGGCTTATTGTGAGGAGGGGTACACCGAAAACGGCTAACGGCGAACGGCATTTTTTACCGCGAATTTACGCGAATTTACGCGAAAACGGCGGGAGGGACGAAAAAAAACTAGAAAATTTTAGTGCCTTCGTGTCTTTGCGTTGACTACAAAAATCGGGCGCGAACGATGTCTTGCTCGCTCGGTTTCGGTTTCCGCTGAATTCAATTTGCGAACGACCTCAATGCCGCTATCGTTTGAAGAAATACCGCAGGTCCCGTGAAATCGTGAGCCATTCAGGAGCCACATATGTCCGATTGTATTTTTTGCAAGATCGGGTCGAAACAGATTCAGGCGATGGTCGTTCACGATGAGGATGACTTGATGGCCTTCCGCGACATCAATCCGCAGGCTCCCGTTCATGTTCTGATTATTCCCAAAAAACACATCGGGTCGATGAATGATGTCGATGCCGCTGACATGAGCTTAATTGGTAAGATGGCCGCTGCAGCCAAACTGATCGCCAAGCAGGAAAAGATTGCCGCTAGCGGCTACCGCCTCGTTATCAACACCGGCTCTCATGGTGGCCAATCCGTCGGACACGTCCACATGCACCTTCTCGGTGGGCGCGAACTGGGCTGGCCGCCGGGTTGATCGAAATTCGCCAAGAGCAGATGAATTATTTAAAGAAATCGAAAATTCCGGTGTCGTTCGCTGTCGCACCGGTGTAAGAATGATCAGCTTTTGCCCTCGAAACAGTCGCGCTCAATCCCCTTCGTGGCGGTGAGCGCATGGAGGAATTCGCATGTCTGCATTCGTTTCTCGAATCGTTCGCACCGCTTTTGCCGCCGGTTGTCTCGGCCTTGTGTTGACGCATGGAACCGCCGCCGCTGAAGAACAGTCGAAGGAAAACCCGTTGAAGGCTGTGAAGCCCGTCGAAGGTTCTCAGGTCCGCCTCGGTGACCAGATTCACCGCACGTCCGATTCGATGCGCGATCTTCTCGAGGATTTGCAGCAGAACATCGGCGTCAATCTTGGCGACAAAGACCGCACCAAAGCCGCGACCGTCAAGCTCGATGTCGTCTCGACCAAAATGGTGGCCCAAGTCATCGACGCGCTCGTCGCCGCCCGCCGCAGCGAAGCTCCTAAAGACGGCCTTCTCAACGCGATGAATGGCCAGGATCAGATCATCAAAGAACTGCGCGATCTTCTCAAGCGCGCCCAGAACAAATTGAACCACGACGCCGCCCACCGTGTTCTCGAAGCCGCGATCAAGAAGCAGGAAGAAGCAGTCGCGAAGACCAAGGAAACGCGCGTCCAAAAAGAACTCGACGGCAAGCCCAAGAACCAGCTCAAGGAAGAAGAAAAGAAGGCCCTCGCAGAAGCCAACGAAAAGCAGAAAGAAGCAACCGAGGAACTCGATAAGGCGCTCGCCGAATTGAAGCAACAGGCCGAAGCCGCTAAGAAAGACAACCCGGCCGCCGCTGAAAACATCAAGAAGGCCGAGGACAAACTCGCCGAAGCGGCTGTCAAAGAAAAGTCAAACGAAGCTCAGAACGACATCGCTGAAAACAAGCTCCGCGCCGCCGAACAGAAAGAAAACGAAGTCCTCGCGGCCTTAAAAGAAGCGGACAAGCAGCTGGCTCAAAACACCGACAAGGCGGACAAACTCGAAAAGAATCTCGAAGACTTGAAGAAGGCTAAAGAGAAGCAGGAAGAAGCCAAGAAGGACACCAAGAACCTCGACGCCAAGAACGACAAAGCCGTCGCGCAAGCGGCCAAGGAACAGGGCGAAGTCAGCAAGGCGCTCGACGAATTGAAGAAGGACAACGCGCCGCTCGAAAAGGCTGAAAAGGATTCCGAAAAAGCCGCTGGCGAAATCGGCGAAAACAAGCCCCAGGAAGCGGTCAAGAATCAGGACAAAGTTCTCGCTGCTTTGGACGAAGCCATTAAGAAGGCCGAAGCAGACGTCGCGAATCAGCAGAATCAGCAGGATAATTCCGCTGCCGCGAAAGACCAGTTGGCTAAGATTCAGGAATTGAAGCAGGACCAAAAGGATATTCAGGCTCAAACTGCCAAGGCCGACAAGCAAGATGCCAGCGCTCTCGCTCCAAAGGAAAATAACGTCGCGGAACGTGCGAAGGACCTCGCGGCCGAAACGCCTCAGAACGCCGAAGCCAAGAGCCCGCTCGCCGAAGCTGCAGATGCGGCCAAGGAAGCTGCAAAGGATTTGGCTAACCAGAACACAGCCGAAGCCGCCAAGAACGAACAAAAAGCTGCTGACGCGCTCAATAAAGCTGAAGCGGCTGCATTGAAAGAACTGGCGAAGACGGACCCCGCGGCTGCTTTGGATGCCGCGCAAAGTGCGATCGCTGATTTACAAAAAGGCGAACAGGCGCTGCAAGATCAGAATGCTCAAGGCAAAGGCGAGGAAGCCGCGCAACCCCAGGCCGAACTCGGTGGCGAAGCCCAAGCGTTGGCCGAAGCCGGTGTCCCCGAAGCGGCGCAACAAGCGCTCGGTGAAGCTGCCAAGGCCATGAAAGCTGCGGCCAAGGCACTCCAAGCAGGAGAGCAGGCGCAGGCCGCTCAAGACCAACAACAGGCGCAAGCCGCGTTGAAGCAGGCTCAGGCCGCTGTGGGTCAAGCGCTTGCTCAAGCCAAGCCCGACGACAAGCCGAACAACACGCCGCCGCCGCCGAAAGGCGAATCCAAGGACCACAAAGCTGGCGAAGGCAAGTTCACGTACGGCAAGACCAACACCGTCGATCACTCCGCGTGGAACGTCATGCTGCCGCCCAAGGAACGCGACGCCGTTGAACAAGGCGTCCAATCCAAAGTCCCGGCGAAATACCAGCGCGCGGTCAAGCTCTACTATCAGAACATGTCGTCTGCGAAGTCTGAAAACTAATCACAAGGCGCTACGGTGTTATGAAAATTCCGGCAATAGTACTTGCACTGGCCGCATGCGGCTCGACACTCTTTGCGGCGAACGTGGGCGAGGTCCAGATCTCTCGTGAAGGCAAGGCCTCGGTGGCAATGGCGCTGCAATATCTTGCATCACGCCAACGCGCCGACGGCTCCTTCTCGGGTGATCAAGGCCAGACGACCGGCATCGTCGCCTCGGCCGCACTCGCCTTCATGTGTCAGGGCAACCTCCCCGGCGAAGGCCCCTATGGCAAGAACACCGCCAAGTGTATCGACTACCTGTTGAACTGCTCTCAGCCTTCTGGCTTGGTCTTCAAGGGCCAGGACCAGCACGTCATGTATCACCACGGTCTGGCCACGATCTGCTTGGCCGAAGCATGGGGTCAGACGCGCGACAAACGCATGCACGACAAACTCAAAAACGCCATCGAATTGATTGTCCGAACCCAGAACGACAAAGGCGGCTGGCGCTACCTACCGAAAGTTCAGGACGACGATCTTTCCGTCACAGTCATGTTATTGCTCGCCCTGCGCGGTGCGCGTGATGCTGGGATTCCAGTGCCCAAAGAAACGATTGAAAAAGCAATCCGCTACGTCGAATCCTGCCGCTCCGAAAAAGATCAGAACGGCCTCGCCGGTTTCGCCTATCAGCCCGGTCAAGGCAAGAAATGGTCCACCACGGCAGCTGGCGTTATGAGCTTGATGCTCTGCGGAAACTACAAACCCGCCGCACTTAAAGATGGCTTGGACTACCTGAAAAAAGTCCGCGAAACAGGCGATGACAAAGAGTGGTTCTTGTACGGACACTACTACGGCGCCCAAGCGATGTATCAGGCCGGAGCCAACGAAAAGTTCCGCGACTATTGGTTGAAATGGTATCCTGAAATCGCCGGAGCTTTGTTGAAAAAACAGAAGACCAGCGGCCCGGAACGCGGCATGTTTGAACCCGACCGCGCACCCGCCATCTGGGGAACGGGAATGTGCGTCCTCATTCTCGGTATTCCGTACCGTTATCTGCCGATTTACCAACGTTAATTCGGAGCGTCTAAATTATTCGACGAGTTTCAAAAAGCGTGGCCTTCGGGTCACGCTTTTTTT
Organism: Planctomycetota bacterium; assembly: GCA_037129555.1. Taxonomy (GTDB): domain Bacteria; phylum Planctomycetota; class SZUA-567; order H5-PLA8; family H5-PLA8; genus JANXLS01. The sequence goes on along the minus strand of JBAXUS010000070.1, from coordinate 7,825 downwards.
GCAGCCTGTAATTCTTTCACATGCGCCACTACCGCACTCGCCAAGCCATCAACGTTGTAGCCGCCTTCCAGAACACTGATCAAGCGCCCCTTGCACAACTCCCGTGCGAGATCCAGCATCAGCCGCGTCAACTCAGCGAAATCGTCGTCCGTCAATTTGAATCCACCAAGCGGATCGCCTTCGCGGCTGTCAAATCCCGCTGAAATCAAAATCAAATCCGGCTTGAATTCGCGCGCGGCGGGAGCCAATTTCGTTTTGAACGCGTCTAGAATCTCTCCCCGTGCCCCAGCCGGAAACGGGCAGTTTAATGTCGTCCCAATTCCAGCGCCTTTTCCACGTTCTGTCGCGCGTCCCGTCCCCGGATACAGCGGCCATTGATGGGTGCTGAAAAAATAAACGCTCGGATCGTCGTAAAAAATATCCTGCGTACCGTTGCCGTGATGGACGTCCCAATCGACAATCAAAACGCGTTTGGCACCGTGCCGTTTTTGAGCATGTCGGGCTGCAGCCGCGATGTTATTGAAAACACAAAATCCCATTCCGCGCGTCTCGGTCGCATGATGCCCGGGCGGGCGAATCGCGCAGAATCCGTTGTCGATCTCCCCGCGAAACAAGGCATCCACGGTCTGCAACACGCCACCCAGCGCAAGATAAGCCGTCGCCAGAGTCGCCGGACAGACAGAGGTATCACCCGTCGAAAGCGTCCGCGCCCCGGCCGCAATTTCGCGCTCGGCCAGTTTCACATAGTCCGCGCTGTGCACCAGCTCCGCATCATCATGCGCCGCCGGGCGGGCTGTGATCCGCACCATCGTCGGCGCTTCCGCGAGCCCCGCCTTCGTCAGCGCGCTGAACACCGCCGTGATCCGCGCGGGCTTCTCCGGATGATGCGCACCCGTCTCATGCAATTCATACCGTCGGTCCAACACCAACCCCGTCCGCGCAGCAGCCATCGAAAGCCTCCTGTCATAGAACGTTTTTCAACGCATAAAGTCAAGTGACAATTTCTAACGCGATGCTTCAAACGCCTTTTGAATCATGTCCATTCGCTTCCGGTTCACTCCCAAATCTGAGTGGCCGACTCGTGATGCGGAACGAAAATGAATTACGCTTGCGTTCGGATCAATCTGGAACTCCACATCATCCACGTACCGAAAAATCAGCGTCGTGTATTCAACATGCAGGTAGTGCTGGGAGCGCGTCACAATCGTTGCGCGGGGAAGGGTGGTGACCACTGCCGCGAGCTGCTTCATCGCATCGTCTGCTGAACCAGAGTAATGAATCGGCTCCATGCGTTTGCTCGGATCGCTCGCCTGGCTCGACACACAATTCGGTGTCGCAGGACAATCCGCGAGCCGACCATTGACGAGTCCCAGTGTCGTGGGTCGGGAGGAAACCATACTCAGCACTGCAAAAAAAATGATCGGCACGGCTGCTGCAGCTATCGCGCCGATCAGGATGAATTGGGTTATTCGCGTCACGGAGATCATCCTGGATGTGGCCAGTGTAGTGCCGAAGTGCCCGCACGCTATGCCGAATTCAGGGCTGCTTTTCGTCGCGCAAAAAGAAGTCGAGTACCGTGAAGCCACGACGTTCGATCTCTTTTTTCGCAGTCTCTGTTACGCGCCCCGCAACAATACACTGCGGTGCCGAATGTTTCACCGCGCCCGTCGCCTTGATGGGGTTCTCAAACGCCTTGGCGAGCGGCTCGGACCAGAATACGATGTCGCCCGGAACAAAAATAATCTGTCGCCCCGTCACCGTCGTCGCGACAACGACAACATCTGATCCGTACGCTGAACTCAAGGGCTCGACAGTCTTGTTGAATTTCGCCAGCATGTCCGAACTCTGCAACTGCCACAGCCCTTCTTTCGGATGAGCCGCGCGGCACGCGTCCAAAAACGGCTGCCAGTCTTTCATCTCGTCAAGCGTCTTGAGGTCCGCGATGATCTCCGTTTTCTGTCTGGGAGATAACGCTTCAAATTCCAAAAACTGTTCCCGCTGCGCTGATTGAATTCCCATTTTCTTCAGAATCTTGTCGTTGTAGTGATACAGCTCCAGAGGTGACATCGAATCGAATTTATCCGCCAGCTTCTCGCGGAATTTTCCTGCCGAAATCGTGAGGCTGACCGGCATTCCAAACGGCATCACAAACGTCGTCACACCAATCCCCACATCCACCAGTTTGCTTCCCGGCGAGCGCGCTTTCGCCAGTCGCTCCAGATGCGCCTGCACCGCCGGATTCGTCGAATAGACATCGATCCCCAGCGCCTTCGCCTGCCGCCGCTTCTCCTCGCCGGTCAGCAGCGAATCTTTCGGCTGGTTGCGGCTTTTAAAGCGGATGAAATCGTAAACAAACCGCCCTTGCTCTTCGAGTCCCGCACCCAGCGCCTTCGCCGATTTCACCGGCGTCACCACCGTCTTGGCGGTCGCTTTTGCAGTCTCCTTAATATCCGTTTTCGCCGCGTCTCCGAACGAGGCCCTCCCTTTAATTTCGGGCGCACCTGCCAAAACATTCGTTTCATATGCGCGAACTTTGAGTAAATCGAGCGACGTGACGTCGTACTCGCCGAACAAGGTCGTCTGGAGTTTGAATTGGTAGTAAAAATCAGCGATGCTCACGTCATTCGCGACCGTATAATTCTCGCTGGTTCTCACTGCTTCAGGCACGACCTCGGTCGCCTCAACAATCGGTGGTAATTCGTAGACCACCGATTCCGCCGCTCGGCTTGAAACGGCCAGAACCAACGACAGTATGGAAACCCAACATGCGATTCGTGATTTCATTAAACGCTGTCCCATTATTCCTCCGTGCACTGCGCACCGATCCTTCCATACATTTGTCGACAAATCCAAACGCAGTATAGACGCAAATTCCGCCATGTTCGTTAACTAATCTGGCTGAAAAATATGTCATGGAGTCGGGATCAAAATTGTACGCGAAATGTCTGTAGGCTTTGCGCTTGGAACAGAATCCCGTATTATGGGACAGTCTAGTCGATTGACCTCTTGGAAATGATGCCGCGTGGCTCGGTGGAATTTTACATCGGGCTGCGCTGGCGCGGTTTAAAATTATGCTAAATCCCGTCCAAAAATACAAAGCGGACATGCTCAAGATCCATGTCTGTCAATCGGTTGAAGCCATGGCGGAGGCCGCAGCCGCTGAGGCGCAAAAATTCCTCCGCGCCGCAATTGCGATCAAAGGCCGCGCCGCTGCGATTCTCGCCACCGGCAATTCACAGCTCGTTTTTCTCGAAAAATTGATCGCGCTGACCGGCATCGATTGGGAGCGCGTGACTCTCTTTCACATGGACGAATACCTCGGCATCCCCGCCGATCACCCGGCCAGTTTCCGCAAATACATGAAGGAAAAAGTCGCCGACAAAATCAACCCGCGCGCCTTTCACTATCTGCGTGGCGATGCCCTCGAACCGATTTCTGAATGCCTGCGCTACGAAGCCTTGATCACCACCACCGGCATTGATCTTGTCTGCATGGGCATCGGCGAAAACGGGCACATCGCGTTCAACGATCCGCCGGTCGCGAATTTCAATGATGAGGAAGGCGTCAAGATCGTCAAACTGGATGACGCGTGCCGCAAGCAACAAGTCGGCGAGGGCCATTTCCCAACATTGGACGCGGTTCCACAATACGCTCTGACGCTCACCATCCCGGCGCTGGTGAACGCGGATCGCATCCTCTGCATAGTCCCGGAAAAACGCAAGGCTCAAGCTGTCAAAGCCGCGTTGCACGGCCCCATCGTCAAAGACTGTCCGGCCTCTATTTTGCGCCGCGAAAAGCAGGCGACACTCTTCCTCGATCAAGACTCATCAAGCTTCGTCGATTTCTCCTTGCTCAGCCCGGTTATTGATCCGGTGCGGACTTCGGGAATAGTAGCGCAGCCAACGGAACCACCGAAACCGAACCGATAATCGGAGCTGTCAGATAGATCCATAATGACGCCGTGTGTCCCGACACAATCGCCGGGGCCAGCGAGCGCGCCGGGTTCATGGACGCTCCGCAAATCGGTCCGCCGAACATTGCTTCCAATCCAATCACACCGCCGATGGCCAGCCCCGCCATCGCGCCGATTTCTTTCGGGCCGCTCGAAACACACAAGATGACGAGCATTAAAATACCCGACAAAACGATCTCCAATCCGAACGATTGCCACTCCGAACCAGCAGGCAATGTTGCGCCCAGTGTGGCGACATTGCCAAACAAAAGCAGTAGCACGAAACTCGCTGCAAACGCCCCAACGAGCTGGCTAGCGATGTACTTCGGAACTTCGCTCAAAGGAAACTCTTTCGCCGCCCAGAATCCCAACGTCACCGCCGGATTAAAATGCGCACCGGAGATACTTCCGAACGCATAAATCAATGCCATCACGACCAGCCCGAAAACGAGCGCGATGCCCGGATGTGTGACTGCACCGTGCGAAACTGAATTCGTTACAACCGCGCCGGTTCCGGCAAAAACAAGAATGAACGTCCCCACCATTTCAGCAATGTACTTTCGCATGAGATTCTCCGCGCAATGAAATGAATTAAATATTATTGATATGAAAAAAATTATATATCAATAGAGCACTCATACAATCAATTTTTCGCGCGCTTCTCCTTCAGCCACGCAACGATCTTTGCTTCAATTTGATCGCGCACAATCCGGAACTTCGCCAGTCGTTCCTCATGCGTTCCCGTTGCAGCCGCCGGATCTTCAAACGGCCAGAACAAGCGCTCGTGAACGCCCGGCCACGATGTTGGACAGGACGAGTCCGCATTGCCGCAGACTGTGATCAGCGTGTGCATGAACACATGTCCCAGATACTCGTTCAAATGCTTCGACCGATGCCCGCTCATGTCCACGCCCACTTCGGCCATCGATTCGACTGTCAGCGGATTAACGCCCTTCGGGTCCGTACCCGCGCTGAACGCGTTAAAAAGATCAGAGCCGTGCTTGCGAAAAAATTCCTCGGCAATCTGGCTACGCGCCGAATTTCCTGTGCACAGAACCAGCAGATTAGGAAGTCCCATGATTTGTTTCTCCGAATTCGAATATTGGTTTCTGAACTGAATACGTCTATCCATATATATGGATAATCGAATGTATTCAATTTAAAAAAGATCAGCCGCAACAGCCGAGGCTCTTTCTAATCCGCGACAACTTCATCGCGTCCGAAACCAGATCCGCTTCAAGCGCTCCGCACAGTCCCAGGGTGTCGAGCAGTTTTTTATGCATTGAATGCGCTGGCAGGCGCAGGGAATAATGAATCCACAGCCCTTCTTTCCGTGCATTGACCAGTCCGCATTTTTTCAGCGCGGCCAGATGCCGCGACACTTTCGGTTGTGGCACTTTTAGGACCGAAACGATGTCACACACGCACAATTCTCCTCCGCGAAGCATGTGAAGAATGCGCAGCCGTGTCGGGTCGGAGCAGGCTTTGAAAAGAACATGGGGTGCGGCGGTTGGCGAGGTTGGCGTACTTTTTTTCATACGCAATTACTTCAACTCCAAAATAGTTTTGCCCAATTTGCCTTCAAATTTGAACGGCGCTTCGTAGTCGCCCACCGCCGCGTTACAGTCATGTCCGACGCTCAAGGCATCCTGGGGAGTCCGATTCAACATTCCCTCGGCTTTGCCCTCGGACACTTTTTTTCCGTCCACCGACAGCGTCATGGCTCCATCGGCTGCGAGTGCGGCTTCAATCGTCGCCATCTTCGAATCGATCGCCTCCCTCCCTGCAATGTACGCCAACTTGCCCCCGCGCCGCAATGCAAAATATGGACGACCATCCTTCAAATAAACGGTGAATCCTTCAGCCGTTCCCCCCTGCGCAATCAACACGCCGTCCTTGGCCATTGCAGTGATTTCAGACGAGACGCGAAATGCGCGCGAACCGGTCGCGGGGGCTTTGTCGCCTTCCAGTTCGTCATCCTGTTTCAGATCAAACTTCGTTTCTTTCGACGCATTACTTGCGCCTTTGGTACCGTTTTTTTTCTTCTTTGTTTCGCCGCCATCATCGCCTGGCTTCGTTCCATATTGAGGCGACCACGCCCACGGCAGCACCTGCGCGTGCTTCGCCCACGCCTCCCATTTCTTCACCAATTCATCGAGCTTTGACGGTTGCGACGACGCCAAATCCTGTGTTTCGGTCCGGTCTGCTTTCATGTCATACAATTCCCATTTCCCGGCCGGGCCTTTCGCGACCAGTTTCCAATCGCCCTGCCGTACGGCTCGGTTGCCTTCGTGTTCCCAGAAAATCGCGTCTCGATCAATCGCTTTGTTTTCAAACGCCGGGCGCAGGCTTTTGCCTTCGAGCGGCGTGATTTTATGTCCGGCGAATTCGCTGGGATACGCAGCCCCGGCCACATCGATACATGTCGCCATAATGTCGATCAAATGGCTTGGATGTGAGCGCAATTCGCCGTGCGCTGAAATGCCGCTCGGCCAATGCGCGATCAGCGGCGACGCAATCCCGCCTTCGTGCACCCAATGTTTATATTCGCGGAACGGAGTGTTACTCACGTTCGCCCAGCTTTGGCCATACGACATAAATGTGTCGTCCGGTCCCGGCATAATCGCGGTCCCGCCCAGCACAGGCCGTCCGTCGCGCGTCTGTTTTGGGCGTGTGCCCATCGCGATTTCGCCGGGCTTCATCGGTGGAAAAGTCGCTTTACCCGGGCGTGTTTCGTTGCCCGTCCGGCCCATCGCCTCGGCGCAGGCACCGTTGTCCTGCATGTAAAAAATCAGCGTGTTTTCAAATTGCCCGTTCTTTTGCAGCGATGCGACAATCCGCCCGATGCCCTGGTCCATCCGGTCCAGCTGCGCCGCGTACACTTCCATGCAGCGCGCTTCCCATTCTTTGTTCTCAACCTTATCCCAATTTCCGACCGTCTCGTTGTTCGTCCATTTCGGATCGAGCAAACCGAGATGCTTCATTTTTTCAAATCGGTTTTTCCGAATCGGGTCGTAGCCCACATCGTATTTCCCTTTGTACTTCGCGATGTCCTCTTCGAGCGCATGCAGCGGCCAGTGCGCGGCGGTGAACGCGACGTACATAAAAAACGGCGCGTCGGCGTGGTCGCGTTTGTGCTCGTCGATGTAACGAATCGAATTGTCCGTGATGGCGTCCGTGTAGTAATAGCGCTCGGATTTATAGTCCGGATCGGTCAGGGGCGTGATCGCTTTCGCGTCTCGCGTCAGCATCGCGGGATCATAGTAATTTCCACCGCCCATAATCGTACCGTAAAATCGGTCGAACCCGCGCGCAATGGGCCACGAGTCTTTCGGACTGTCCGGTTTTGCGTGTGCTGTGACGTGCCACTTGCCGGTCATATACGTCCGGTATCCGGCGGGTCTCAGCGCCTCCGCAATCGTGACACAATCCTTATTTAACGTTCCGCGAAAACCGTCGAGGTCATGACGGCTATCGGTCATGTGCCCCATGCCGGCTTGATGCGAATACAATCCCGTCAACAGCGCCGCACGCGTCGGACAACATCGAGCCGTGTTGTAAAATTGAGTGAAGCGCAACCCGTTCGCTGCGAGCTTGTCGAGATTCGGTGTCTGCACTTCCGATCCAAAACAGCCGAGGTCTGAGTAGCCCACATCATCCGCCAGAATCACAACAATATTCGGCTTGCGCTCGGCACTATAAAGGGGAAGCGATAGTGCCAATGCAACTATGAGGAACAGCATTCGAATGAAGCGCATGAGTGTCTCCGGTTCTGATACAAAATTGAATCGCCAACGCTTTGTTTGACGATCTCAACTAATTCACGTCGCTCCGCCGGTCTGTTTGTCCTGCATCAGCAATCCTTTTTCCAAA